>CAXUNZ010000013.1:30021-33273 GCA_964252525.1 uncultured Acetobacteraceae bacterium | reverse complement strand
GTTTAGATGATAGACAACGCCGTCCTTCTCTTTGGGTTCTGCCATGCATCACGACCTGCTGATCCGCCGCGGCACCGTGCTTCTCCCCTGGGGCGAGGCCGTCACCGACATCGGCGCCATCGACGGGCGCATCACCACCCTGCACGCGCCCGCGGCCGACACGGCCGAAACCGTCTTCGATGCGCGCCACCTCCACGTCCTGCCGGGCCTGATCGACCCCCACGTCCACCTGCGCGACCCAGGCGATGCCGCCGTCGAGACCATCCCCACCGGCACCCGCGCCGCCGTCCTCGGCGGTCTGGCCGCCGTGTTCGACATGCCCAACACAACTCCGCCGATCACGGACGCGGCCAGCATTGCCTGGAAGCAAGGCTACATCCCCGGCAACGCCTGGTGCGACATGGGCATCTATGTCGGCGCAACAAAACCAAACGCCGGCACGCTCGGCGAACTGGAGACCCTGTCAGGCATCTGCGCCATCAAGGTTTTCGCGGGCAGCACCACCGGTGACCTGCTCGTGGAGGACGACGCCACCATCGAGCGCGTCCTGCGAAGCGGCACCAGGCGCGTCGCCTTCCATTCGGAAGACGAGTACCGCCTGCAGGTCCGGCGCCCGATGTTCACCACCGGCATGCCCCACGCCACCCACATGGAGTGGCGGGACCCGGAATGCGCCGCGCTGGGCACGCGCCGCATCGTGGCCCTCGCCCACAAGACCGGCCGCCCGGTCCACATCGTGCACGTCTCCACCGCGGAAGAATTTGCCTTCCTGCCCGAGCATCGCGGTGTCGCCACGGCCGAGGTGCTGCTCAACCATCTGACCCAGATCGGCCCCGAATGTTACGAACGCCTTGGTGGCTACGCGGTCATGAACCCGCCCATCCGCGATGCCCGCCACTACGAGGCCGCCTGGCATGCCGTTCGCGAAGGCATCGTGGACACCATCGGCTCGGACCACGCACCCCATTCGCGCGCCGCCAAGGAACGCCCCTGGCCCGAGACCGCCGCCGGCCTGACCGGCGTGCAGACTTTGGTGCCTATCATGCTGGACCATGTGAACGCCGGCCGTCTCACCCTCGGCCGCATGGTCGATCTGATGGCCGCCGGTCCCGCCCGCGTTTACGGCGCCCTCCGCAAAGGCCGCATCGCCGCCGGCTACGATGCCGATTTCACGATCGTGGATCTTGGCCATCGCCGCCGCATCGAGGAAGCGTGGCTCGCCACGCCGGCGGGTTGGAGCTCGTTCACCGGCATGGACGTCACCGGCTGGCCCCGGGCCGTCTTCGTCCGCGGCAATCTGGTCATGCGCGACGACGAAATCATAGGAGAACCCATCGGCCGTCTGGTTGGCTTCAAATAACGCCAGGGGGTCTTGGGGGGAGTGGCTTCACTCACCCCAGCCTTCTATACCGGTGCTCATGCCCACCTGGACCATCAACCAACTCCCCGACCAGACCGGCCGGATCATCGTCATCACCGGCGCCACGAGCGGGCTGGGCCTGGCCTGCGCGGAGGTGCTGGCCGCCCGTGGCGCCGAGCTCGTGCTCGCGGTGCGCAACACCGCCAATGGCGAAACGATCGCGAGTGGCCTGCGCGCCAAGCACCCAGGGGCCAAGATCAGTGTCAGCGAACTGGATCTGGCGAGCCTCGCCTCGGTCTCCGCCTTTGCCGCGCGTGCCGACGGCACGCTGCCGCGCATCGATGTGCTGCTTAACAATGCCGGCCTTGGCGGTCAGCCGACGCGGCACGTCACCAAAGACGGGTTCGAACAGCAGATCGGCACCAATCATCTCGGCCATTTCGCTCTGACCGCGCAACTGATCCCCGCCTTGCTGCGCGCCCCGGCGCCGCGCGTGGTGCCCGTGGCCAGCATCGCGCACCGCCGCGGCCGCATCAAATGGGACGATCTGCAGACGGAGCGTCCTTATGACGGCCGCGTGGCCTATAATCAGTCCAAGCTGGCGAACCTGATGTTCGGCCTGGAACTCGCCGCGCGCGCCACCGAGCAGGGCTCGCGCCTGGCCAGCATCACCGCCCATCCCGGGTTTGCCATGACCAATTTCATCAAGGCGACGGAGGTGCCAGGCTACCAGCAGGCCATGTTCAACGTCGCGGCCATGCTGCTGGGCCAGAGCGCGGAGGCAGGGTCGTGGCCGCTGCTTTATGCCGCGGCGATGCCGGACGCGAAGAATGGCGAATATTGGGGTCCTGACGGCACCATGGAGTTGCGCGGGCAGCCCGCCATTGCGCGCGTCTGGCCGCATGCGCGCGACCGCGCCGACTGGCGGCGTTTGTGGGATGTGTCCGAGGAACTGACGGGCACGGTGTTTCCGCCGCTGGCGTAGCCCGGCGCACCCGCGGCACGCCGGACGTAGATTTATTTGTCGGAGAACTTCGTCGCGTAGCATGACGCAATGCCCGCGCCGTTACCTTTCCCCCTGGCTTACATCACCGTCATGCTCGGGCTGGCCGCTGCGCTGGCTTGTGCGTTGTGGCAGGACCGCGCGCGCCGCCGCCGCTACGCCGCCGAGCGTGCCGGCTGGCAGGACCTCGTACGCCTGACCCGTCTGACCGCCGGCGATCTGCGCGGGCTTGCCGTTTCGCTGCTGGGCCACGCCCAGTCTGCCGCCGAGCCCCAGCGCGCCTTCCTGATGGGTGCCGAGGCCGCATTGCTCGACTTGGCGGAGACGCTGGTGCGGCAGACCGACGACGCGGGCAAGCCGATGGTGATGACGCGCGAGCGGGTGATGCTGGCGCCGGAAGTCGAATTCGTCGTCGGGCGCATGGCGAGCCAGCTTGGTCCGGGGCGGCGGGACTGGCGGCTCTCGCCCGATTTGGCGCGGGCCGATTTGGTGGCTGATCGGCGTGCCTTGCACCAAATCCTGCTGCGCGTTCTGAGCAGCGCCGCCCTGGCAACCGGCGAGGGCGACTGCATCGAGGTTTCCACGGAACCGGCGCAGGATGGCTGGACGGTCGTGGTTCAGGATGAAGGCGCGGGACTGCCTGTGAGCAAGGTGGCGGGGCAGGGGCGCGACACGCGCGGGCTTGGCGTTGGTCTGGCGCTCGCGCATGGGCTGATGCAGGCGCATGGCGGTACGTTGACGATTGAATCGACCGCCGGCGTGGGAAGCCGGGCGCGGCTGTTTTTTCCTAGGAATGATTTATTGTAGCGGCAGAAAAAAGAAGTTTGGGGGAGCAGTGCCTGCCCCCCCAAACCCCCCGTCGAAATTAGCACGCCGCGTAAAATAATGA
>CAXUNZ010000013.1:28162-30011 GCA_964252525.1 uncultured Acetobacteraceae bacterium | reverse complement strand
CACTGCTCCCCCAGTTCTTTCTTTCGCGCCAAGCTATGAAACGATCAAAAGCCAAGCCAGCCAAATGCCAGCGGCGACAAATGGCCCGAAAGGAATTTTCGTCGTCCCCGATAGCGAAATTCCCCGCAAATACAAAATGCTCGCATAGCACAGCGCCGTAACGGCACCGGCAATCATGACCCACGGCAGCGCCACCACGCCGACCCAGGCGCCCCCTGCGGCCAGGAGTTTCGCATCCCCTTCGCCCAAACCGTCTCGTCCACGCAGGCGGCGATAGGCGAAAGCCAGCAGGTACAGGCAAAGCGCCGCGATGGTCGCGGCCTCGGCACGATCGGTGATGGCGTCTCGGTCCAGCCACCACGCCTCGGCGAGCCCACCCAGCACCAGCGGCAAGGTGAGCGCATCGGGCAGCAGGAAGGTCTCCGCGTCGATCCAGGCCAGCGCCAGCAGCCACCAGCCGAGCGCGCAACTCACCCAGATGGAAGCGTTGCCGGGCCATGCGCCCGCCGGCACCGCGCATGCCGCCACGGCCGCCACCGCCAATGCGGCGGCTTCGATGCCGGGGTGGTCCCAGGCAATCGGCGAGCCGCAATGCCGGCACCTTCCGCCCTGGAGTGCGAAGCTCGCCAGCGGGATCAATTCCAGCGCGGAGAGTGTGTGGCCGCATGCCTCGCAGCACGAGCGGGAAGCGGCGATCGGCCGCCCCTGGGGCAGCCGCCGCACCACCACGCCCAGGAAACTGCCGACGAATGGGCCGGCGAGCACGGGAAGCACCCAGCCCAGCATGAACGACTCCTAACCTCCTAAGCCGCCCAACTCCATGCTAAGCTCGCGCACGCCGCATGCCACGCGGCCGCGGAGGAATGGGCGTAGCATGACGGTGTATGGCGCAAGGCTGACCTCCGGACCAAATGGGCGCGCCGCGACCGAGAAGGCCAGCGAGGCGCCGGCCGAGCGCCAGGTGGAACTTCTCGCCTCGATCTTGTTGCAGCAGGGCCAATGCGACGCGCAGACCATCGACCGCGGCCGGCGCGTGGCGGGCGAGAGCGGCCAGCGCCTCGACCAAGTGTTGCTGCAGCTCGGCCTTGTCACCGAGCGCGGCCTGGCCGAGGCGTATGCCACCCTGCTCGGCGCGCCGATCGCCGGGCCGGCGCGCTACCCGGAAGCGCCGCTGTTTCCTGACCGCCTCTCGCCGCGTTTCCTGCGCACGGCGCGCGCGTTGCCTCTGGCCGCAGATGGGCAGATCCTGTCGCTGGCCGTGGCCGACGCGCTGGATGAATACACGCCGCAGGCTGTCGCCGCCGCCACGGGGTTGGCCGTGCGCGTGGAAATCGCCGTGCCGATCGAACTGGAAGCGGCGTTTGGGCGCCTTTATCCCGATGGCGAGACGGCCGAGGCAAGCGGCGGCGGCGATGGCGGCGAGGCGCTGGAGGAAGACGCCGAGCGGCTGAAGGATTTGGCCAGCGAGGCGCCTGTCATCCGGCTCGTCAACCAGTTGGTTGGCCGCGCTGTCGAGACGCATGCCTCGGATATCCATATCGAACCCTTCGAGGACCGGCTGCGCGTGCGCTACCGCTATGACGGCGTGCTGCACGAAGCCGACAGCCCGCCGGCCCGCCTGGCGCCGGCCATTATCTCGCGCGTGAAAATCATGTCCAAGCTTGACATCGCCGAGCGGCGCCTGCCGCAGGACGGGCGCATCAAGCTGGCCGTGCGCGGCACGGAAATCGATTTTCGCGTGTCCACGACGCCGACCCTGTATGGCGAAAAAGTGGTGCTGCGCGTGCTCGACCGCAGCAGCGTCGTGTTCGACTACGAAAAGCTGGGCTTGCCGGCGGGTGTCGTGGGG
>CAXUNZ010000013.1:26734-28152 GCA_964252525.1 uncultured Acetobacteraceae bacterium | reverse complement strand
GGATCTGCCGAACGGTATTCTGCTGGTGACGGGTCCCACCGGCAGCGGCAAGACGACGACGTTGTATACGGGGCTGACGAACATCAACGCCGTGACGCGCAACATCGTCACGGTCGAGGACCCGATCGAATACCAGCTCGGCGGCATCAACCAGACGCAAATCAAGCCGCAGATCGGGCTGAATTTTGCGGCGATGCTGCGCTCGATCCTGCGCCAGGATCCGGACGTGATCATGGTGGGCGAAATACGCGACCTGGAAACCGCGCAGATTGCGGTGCAGGCGGCGCTGACCGGGCATCTGGTGCTGTCCACGCTGCACACGAATTCGGCGGCGGCGACGATCACGCGTCTGCGCGATCTGGGGCTGGAGGATTATCTGCTGACCGCGGTGCTGCGTGGCGTGCTGGCGCAGCGTCTGGTGCGGCGGCTCTGCGACGCGTGCAAGCGGGAGACGGCGGCACCCCCCGAGCTGATTGCGCGCTTTGGCCTGGGCGAGCGGGCGAAGGCGGGACCGATCAGGCTGTGGCACGCGGTGGGTTGCGCGCAATGCCGCAGCACGGGCTATCGCGGGCGGCAGGCGATCGCGGAGTTTCTGGAGCCCAGTCCGGCGATCGAGCATCTGATTTTCTCCAAGGCGGGGCAGGATGAAATCGAACGCGCGGCGGTGGGGCAGGGGATGAAGACGATGTTCCAGGCAGGGCTGGATGCGGCGATGGCGGGGACGACGACGATTGAAGAGGTGGTGCGCAGCATCAGGGCGGAGGCGTGAAGGCGTTCGTCCATTGCATGGGAGTGATTGATGCGTCCACGTCCATGGCTCGTGTTCATTACAGCGCTGGTTTGCGGGGGCGCGTTGGGCTGGTATGCTAAGCGCTTTCACCTGCCTCGAGCTGATCCTCAAGGAGAAGCGAACAAGTTCTGCGACAAGGAGGAGCTTGGCCCGGTACCTAGCGCTCGTGATTTCGTTGTAACGGCACATATCACGACCTGCGACACACTTGGCTCGGATACCGCCACATACGTTTATGTCCATTCGTCAGACGAACCGGAGTCCGGCTCAAATCTGGTGCTTCGCTACGATGGTAGCGCTCCGAATATTGCGTGGATCAGCCGAACGGGCTTGAAAGTGTCCGCAAAGAACGTTTTCTTTGTTAGCAAACAGGTTAGTAAACAGGGTGACGTAAGCATCACATACTCGCTGGCGATGACTCCGCGCTAAATGCTTGCCTCTGTTCGCAAGGTGAGTCGTGGTGATTTTTGGTTATCAGAGTGAGAGACAGAATTCCGATGACATTTGTGTTTTGGAGGGTTTGTCTTGAATAATGATCTGTTTCGCCTCCGGCGGCCAGGGGCTCTGCCCATGGACCCCGGGGGGGGCGGGAGGGCCCCCCCCCCCCCAAATGAGGCGAGAACAAAAA
>CAXUNZ010000013.1:19765-26724 GCA_964252525.1 uncultured Acetobacteraceae bacterium | reverse complement strand
CTTGAGGCCCCAGGCCCCCATTCTTCGGCCTAGACAAAAAATCGGTTTCCAAAGGCCGCCGGCCTTTGGTGAGGGGTCTGGGGGGCAAAGCTCCCCAGGACCTATCCGCGCGCGGCACGTTCAACAGTAATGCCCTCCTTCCGCTACACCGCCGTTCTCCCGTCGGGAGAACTCTCCAACGGCCTTCTGGAAGCGGCTTCGGAGTCCGCCGTTATCGAGCAGCTCCGCCGCCAAGGCAGCCTGACGCTTAAGGCCGAGCCCGCCGACAGGAGCCGCGGTTTTCTCGCCGATCTGCTGAGCGCCGAATTCGCGCAAGGCCGTGGCCTGAACGGCGCCGATGTCGCCAACATCACGCGCGAACTCTCCGTCATGCTCAACGCCGGCCAGGACCTTGACCGTGCATTGCGCTTCCTGGTCGATACCACCGCAAAGCCGGGCGCGCGCGCCATCCTGACGCAATTGCGCGACGCGGTGCGGGACGGCAGTCCGTTCGCGGCCGCGCTCGCGCAGCATCCGCGCAGTTTTCCGCGCCTCTATGTCGGGCTGGTGCGGGCGGGCGAGTCGGGCGGCATGCTGGCGGCCACGCTGTCCCGCCTTGCCGAATTGCTGGAACGTCAGCGCGCGCTGCGGGCGACCGTGATCAGCGCGCTGATCTATCCGAGCATCCTGGTGGTGGTGGGGTTGGGCGCCATCGTCATGCTGCTGACGCAAGTGCTGCCGCAATTCCTGCCCTTGTTCGCGCAGGCAGGTGCGGCATTGCCGGCCGCCACACAGTTCGTCGTGGGGCTTGGCGATTTCGTCAGCAATTACGGATTATACGCGTTGGTGGTAGCCGCAATCCTCGGCCTGGCCGTCCGCCAGGCGCTGCAGCGTCCGGCCATTCGCGTGGTATGGGACCGGTTATTGCTGCGCGTGCCGGTGTTCGGCCCCCTTGCGCGGGAAGTTCTGGCCGCGCGCGTGGCCCGCACGCTGGGCACGCTGCTGCAGAACGGCGTGCCGCTGGTGGCCGCGTTGGCGATCGTGGTCGAGGTGATCGGCAACACCGCGGGCGAGGCGGCTTTGCGTACGGCGACCGAAAGTGCGAAGGGCGGCGCGGGATTGTCACGCCCCCTGCAACTGTCGGGCATTTTTCCGATTCGCATGGTCTATCTGCTGCGCCTGGGCGAGGAGACCGCGCAACTCGGCGCCATGTCGCTGCGCGCCGCGGAAATTCATGAGGAACAGTCGCGCCTCGGCATTCAGCGGCTCGTTTCGCTGATGGTGCCGGTATTGATCATCGTCATCGGTGGCGCGGTGGCGGGAATTGTCAGCAGCCTGATGCTGGCCATGCTCAGCCTGAACGATCTGGCGGGCTGAGAACAACAGGGGAAGATACAGCATGTCCGAGGAACTCGTCTTCTACACCAATCCCATGTCGCGCGGCCGCATCGTGCGCTGGATGCTCGAAGAGGTGGGCCAGCCTTATCGCACCGAGTTGCTGGAATGGGGATCGACCATGAAGGCGCCGGCCTATCTGGCGATCAACCCCATGGGCAAGGTGCCGGCGATTACGCATGGCGGACAGGTGGTCACCGAGGTGGCCGCCATCTGCGCCTATCTGGCCGACGCGTTTCCGCAAGCGAATCTGGTTCCGCCGCCGGCAGAGCGCGGCGCCTATTACCGCTGGATGTTCTTCGCCGCGGGCCCGCTGGAAAGTGCGATCACCAACCGGAGCCTGGGCTTTGCGGTCCCGGCGGAGCGCGAAGCCATGGCCGGATACGGCAATTTCGATCGCGCGATGGACGTTTTGGAACGCGCTGTCACGCAGGGGGAGTACGTGGCCGGTGCGCGGTTCAGCACGGCGGATGTGCTGATTGGCTCTCATATCGGGTTCGGTCTTCGGTTCGGCTCGATCGATAAACGGCCTGTATTCATCGAATACCTCGAGCGTGTGAGCGGCCGGCCGGCCGCGGTGCGCGCGCGAGAGATCGATGACGCGCTGATTGCGAAACAGCCGAACGCGGCTTGAGTTAAAGAGTTGGGGGGGATGTGCCATCCCCGCCAAACCCCCCGTCTCAAATTGCTGCGGCTAGAAAAGTACGGCGGCTCTCGGCGGTTAGTGGCACAACCTTATACAAACCAACTCACCGCCAACCCCAAGGCCGCCGCAAAAATCACCACCGTCGTCACCCACCCCAGCACGTTCAACGCCAACCCGTTCACCTGCTCCCCCATGACCCTGCGATCATTGGTCATTAGCATGATCAGCAACAGCAGCGGCGGTGTCGAAAACCCCTGCACGATCCCCGCCCACACCAGCGCGCGTATCGGATTGATGCCGATGAAATTCATCGCCACCCCAGCCAGCGTAAATCCGCCGATCGCCAGGTAGAATTTCCGCGCCTGCCGCGGCCGCGCGTTCAGGCTGTGCCGCCAGCCCATCGTCTGCGCCAGATCATAGGCGGCGCCCGTCGTCATCACCGGCACCGCCAGAAAACCCACGCCGATCATGCCGGCCAGAAAAAGCAAGCCCGCCGCATTGCCTGCCAGCGGCCGCAGCGCCTCGGCCGCCTGCTGCGCGCTGTCGATGTCCGTCTTGCCCGCCTTGTGCAAGGTCACCGCGGTCGAAAGGATGATGAAATACAGCACGATATTCGAAAAGATCATGCCGGCCCAAATATCCATGCTGGTCTGCGCCAGCGCCGCGTCGGTCGTCCCTCGCCGAGAGGCCAGCGAGATTTTCCCCTCGGCAATCTTCTCCTCGACCTCCTCATTCGACTGCCAGCTGTAAATATAGGCGGACAGCGTCGTGCCGATGACCGCGACGGACATCGTCAGAAAATCGCGGTCCAAGCGGATGTGCGGAATGAACGTACCGCGCAGCACCTCGCCCAAATCCGGCCGCCCCAGCAGCGCCGCACCGACATAGGCAAGCAGGATCAGCGAAAGCCAGCGGAAGATCGTGCGGATCAGGTTGTAGGATCCGAACACCTGCAAGCTCAGGATGATCGCTGCCAGCATGAAAACGATGAGCGCGAACGGCAGGCGGATATAACCGCCCACCGCCGCCGCCATGCCGCCCAGATCTGCGCCCGCCTCCACCGTGTTGCCGAACAGCACGGCGGCGAGCACCGGATAGATGATCCAGCGCGGGTAATAGGTGCGTATCGCCTGAAACAGGCCGCAGCCGGAAACCTGGCCTAGCTTGGCCGAGAGGTAAACGACGGCATACATCATCGGCAGCGTGACCGGCGCCGTCCACAAGAACCCCGTACCGAGCTTCGCACCCGCGCTGGCGTAGGTGCCGATGGCCGAGGGGTCGTCATCGGCGGCCCCCGTGATCAGCCCGAGGCCCAGCGAACGCGTCAGGGTATGATGCTGCGGCCCGGCGCCTTGAGTTGCGTTGGATGTACGCTGCTGCATAGTCTGCTTTGCTGCTGCTGCTGGCCATTCAAGCGCGGTGGCGCCCGTCCGGTCACACGTCTCATCCTTCAATCATCCGACAAATTCTGCTAGACCTGCGCCCGTGGATGCCAGCACACTTCCGGGCACGGGCCTCGCACCCGCCCGACGCTCCCTGCACCGTTTCGCCAACCCAGGGCGGTTCCTGCGCCTGGCCGCGCGCGTGCAGCCCTTTTTGACCTGGCCCGGGCTGGCCATCACCGCTGCTGGCTTGCTGGGTGGGCTGTTCCTCTCGCCCGCCGACTACCAGCAGGGCGATGCGGTGCGGATCATGTATATCCACGTGCCCTGCGCCTGGCTGGCGAGCCAAGGCTATGCGGCGCTGGCCGCGGCTAGCTTCGTCTCCATCGTCTGGCGCCACCCACTGGCGGATCTGGCCGCGGTGGAAATCGGCCCGGTCGGGGCGACCGCCACCGCCGTGTGCCTAGCCACCGGCAGCCTGTGGGGCAAGCCGATGTGGGGGACGTGGTGGGTGTGGGACGCGCGGCTGACCAGCGTGCTGATCCTCTTCTTTCTCTATGTCGGTCACATCCTGGTGGTGCGCGCGTTCGACCGCCCCGAGCGCGGCTACCGCGCCGGCGCCATCCTGGCGCTGATCGGCGCGGTGGATCTGCCGGTCATCAAATACAGCGTGCAATGGTGGAACAGCCTGCACCAGCCAGCCAGCATCACCCTGACCGGGGCACCCGCCATTTCGGGCAGCCTGCTCTGGCCCCTTGCGTTGTCCACGCTCGGCATCACCCTTGGCTTCTGGGCGGTGGTGACCGCCCGCCTGCGCGCCGCGGTCATGGAGCGGCGCATCGGCGGCCTGCTGATGGCCAGCGTGGAGGCGGCATGAACCATCTGCCCTATATCGCCGGCGCCTACGCGATCTTTGCGGGGGTCACGGTGTACCTGGCTGGCGGAGCGGCGGCGCGCCTGCGTCTGGCCACCCGCCGGCTGGCGGCGCTGGACCACCGGAAGGCCGTGCCATGACCCGCAAGCGTCGCCGGCTGACGATGGTGCTGGCCTGCATGGCCGGCCTCGGTACGGCCACGGCGCTGACATTGAATGCCATGTCCGGCACGCTGGTCTTTTTCATGACGCCGGCCGATATCGCCGAGCACGATCCGGCGCCGGGCCACACGATCCGGCTGGGCGGCATGGTTCAGGCCGGGTCGGTGCAGCGCAGGGTCGTGCAGGGCACGCCGGAGGCGCGGTTTTCGGTAACGGACGGCAAGGCATCCATTCCGGTAACGTATCAAGGTATCCTGCCCGACCTGTTCCGCGAAGGGCAGGGGGTCGTGGCGCTCGGCACGGTGCAGCCCGACCACAGCTTCCTGGCGCAGGAGGTGCTGGCCAAGCATGACGAGAAATACATGCCCAAGGACGTGGCCGACGCGCTGAAGAAGCGCGGCTACTGGATGCAGGGCGCCAAGCCGGCAATGGGTCCGGCGGGTTCATGATCCCCGAACTGGGCAATTTCGCGCTGGCGCTCTCCTGCTGCCTGGCGCTGGCGCAGGCGGTGATGGGCCTATGGGGCGCGCACAGGCGGAATAGCCGCTTGATGGCGGCCGTACCTGGCCTTGCGATCGGCCAGTTCATCGCGCTTGCGGCCTCGGCGAGCGCGCTGGTCTGGAGCGCGGTGCACGACGATTTTTCGGTTCTCAACATCGCGCAGAACAGCTCGACGCTCAAACCGCTGCTTTACAAGATCAGCGGCACCTGGGGGAACCACGAGGGTTCCATTCTGTTGTGGGGCCTGATCCTGGCCGTGTGCGGCACGGCGGTTTCCATCGCGGGCCACAATCTGCCATCGGCCTTGCGCGCGCGCGTTCTGGGTGTGCTGGGCGGCACATCCTGCGGCTTTCTGCTGTTTGCGCTGACCACGTCCAATCCGTTTGCGCGGCTATGGCCGCCCGCGGTTGAGGGCGCGGGCATGAACCCGCTACTGCAGGACCCGGGTTTGGCCTTCCACCCGCCCATTCTCTACACCGGCTATGTCGGTTTCGCCGTGCCGTTCGCCTTCGCCGTGGCGGCCTTGCTGGAAGGGCGCATCGATGCGGCCTGGGGCCGCTGGGTGCGGCCTTGGGCGCTTGTCTCCTGGGCGTTCCTGACCTGCGGCATCGCGCTGGGATCATGGTGGGCGTATTACGAGCTTGGCTGGGGCGGCTACTGGTTTTGGGATCCGGTAGAAAATGCGTCCTTGATGCCGTGGCTGACCGGCACGGCGCTGGTCCACTCAGCCATCGTCGTCGAGAAGCGCGAAAGCCTGAAGATCTGGACGGTGCTGCTGGCGATCGGCACGTTTTCGCTGTCGCTGTCAGGCACGTTCATGGTGCGCTCGGGACTGCTCAATTCGGTGCATTCATTCGCCTCCGATCCGGCGCGGGGCATTTTCATCCTCGCCTTGTTGGGACTGGTGATCGGCGGATCGCTGCTGCTGTTCGCGCTGCGGGCGCCGGTGCTGGCCTCGGGCGGGGTATTCGCGCCTATCTCGCGTGAGGGCGCGCTGGTGCTGAACAACATCCTGCTGTGCACCATCTGTGCGGTGGTGATCATGGGCACGATGCTGCCGCCATTTGCCGATCTGATCGCCGGGCAGAAGGTCAGCGTGGGCGCGCCGTTCTTCAACATCACCGTGTTGCCGCTGGCGATTCCGACCTTTGCCATCATGGCCATCGGCCCGTTGCTGCCATGGAAGCGCGCGCGGCTGTGGCCGGTGGTGGAGCATGCCTGGTGGGCCGGGCTTGCCGCGGTGGTGGTCAGCGGGGCGTGTCTGATCGGCATGGTGATTTTGCCCGCGCTGGCGTTCGGCGTGGCGGCGTGGCTGATCTTGGGAAGTTTTGCCGAGGTGGTCGAGCGGACCCTGCTGTTTCGCGCACCGGTGGCGAACAGCTTTCGCCGCGCGCGCGGCTTGCCGATTGCCGTGCTGGGCGCGGCGATTGCCCATGCCGGCATGGGCGTGACGATTGCGGGGCTGGCCGGATCGGCCCTGGATTCGCACCAGATCGTTTCGGCGCATGTCGGGCAGACGTTTCACACCGGCGGCTATGACTGGACGCTGATGCAGCTGCAGGACGCCGATGGACCGAATTACGCGGCGCGCGAGGCGACGGTGTTCGTCAAGCATGATGGCGTGCCGCTGCTGCTGATGCATCCGTCAAGGCGGAGCTTTCCGTTGCAGCGGCAGGTGACGAGCGACGTGGCGATTTCGACGAATTTCCTGCGCGATCTGTACGTGGTTCTGGGCGAGGAGCATGACGGCGCGGCGATCATGCGTTTTCACGTCAATGTGCTGGCGCCGTGGATATGGCTGGGCGCGCTGATCATGGCGGCCGGCGGCGGGTTGTCGCTCCTGGACCGCCGCCTGCGCGTTGGCGCGCCGGCCCGCGCGCGCCCAATCATTGTAGTACCCGCCTGATGATTTTATCTTACATAATGACGGGGGGTGTGGGGGGGGTGGCCCCACCCCCCCCCTTGTTTCGCTGCGGGTGCATCGCCCGCGGGGCGGGGTGCGGGTGGCCCGGCGCCGGGGG
>CAXUNZ010000013.1:6398-19755 GCA_964252525.1 uncultured Acetobacteraceae bacterium | reverse complement strand
TTTTTTTTTTTTTTTTTGGGGGGGGGGGGGGGGGGGCCGCCCCCCCCCCCCCCCCCCCCAGTTCTTACCTTGAGTCTCAATCGCCGGCGGCTCCTGATGCTGGTGCCCCTAGGCCTGTCAGCTGTGATAGGCGTCTCATTCTGGAAAATGCTGGACCGCATGCAGGCCGGCAAATTCGATCCGCGCGCCATCGACAATCCCCTTGTCGGCAAGACGCTGCCCGATTTTGCGCTGCCCGGCATTGCCGGAGGCGCGGGCTTTTCCGCCGCCGATCTTCGCGCCGCCGCTGCGCGCCAGCCGGTGCTGGTCAATTTCTTCTGGTCGTCCTGCATTCCCTGCATGCAGGAGGCGGACATACTCGCGGCACTCGCCGCCGAGGGCCTGCCG
Source organism: uncultured Acetobacteraceae bacterium (assembly GCA_964252525.1). Classification (GTDB taxonomy): domain Bacteria; phylum Pseudomonadota; class Alphaproteobacteria; order Acetobacterales; family Acetobacteraceae; genus CAJCIS01. The sequence continues at coordinate 19,368 of CAXUNZ010000013.1, read as the reverse complement.
ATCTGGGGCGTGGCCTGCAAGGACGAACCGGCGCGGCTGAGCAAGTTTCTCGACCACTATGGCAACCCTTTCCAGAAGATCGCCGACGATCGCACCGGGCGTGTGCTGATCGATTGGGGCGTGGACGGCTATCCGGAGAGCTTCCTCATTGATCGCGCGGGCCGCGTGGCCTGGCATATCGGCGGGCCACTCAGCGACGATAGCGTGCGTAACGACCTGCGCCCTGCGTTGCGGGCGGTGGCGTGATGCGCGGCTGGGCATTGCTGACGGTGTGCCTGCTGGCCGGTCCGGCGCTCGCCATATCCGATCCCAACGAAATGCTGCCTGACCCGGCGCAGGAGGCGCGCGCCGAGGCTATCGGCAGCCAGTTGCGCTGTCTGGTTTGCCAGAACGAGTCCATCGAGGATAGCGAGGCGGACCTCGCGCGGGATTTGCGCGCCATCGTGCGCCAGCAGGTGCGCGAGGGACGAAGCGACGCGCAGATCATACAATGGCTGGTCGCGCGTTACGGCGAGTTCGTGCGCCTGAGGCCGCGGCTGATGGCTTCCACCCTGCTTTTGTGGGCGACGCCTTTTCTCGGCCTGCTCGCCGGCGGCCTGGCGGCCTGGGCCGGACTGCGCCGCCGTCTGCCGGAGCCAAGCCCGCTCAGCGCCGATGAGCAGTCGCGTGTGCGGGAGCTGACGGGCGCCCCATGATCTGGCTTGCCGCCTTGGCCTTGGCCGCGCTGAGCCTGGCGCCACTGGCGCTGTTCACCTGGCGCGGCGGGCGGCTGCGGGGCCGGCAGGAGGCGGCGATCGTGCTCCACCGCGCGCAGTTGGAGGAGCTGGACCACGATCTGGCCGAGGGAAGATTGCTCGTCGCCGAGCACGATGCGGCCAAGCTGGAGGTGCAGCGGCGCCTGCTCGCCGATGCCGCCTTGCCGGACGGGCCGGAGGCGGGCACAGGACGGGGCTTCGTGCAGGCGACCGCGGTGCTGATCCCGCTCGCCGCCTTCGGTCTTTATCTGGGCTGCGGTCACCCGGGCTTTCCGCCGCCCGACTCGGATGCGTCCGCGCGGACCGCTGGTGCGCCGAGGATCGATCCCGCCCGCTTGGCGCAGGATGAGGCGCTGATCGGGCAATTGCGCAACCGTCTGGCGCTGATGGAGCCCCACGCGCCCGAAGCGCTGAGGCTCGACGAGATGCTGGGCAATGCGGAGCTTTCGGCCGGCCATCTGCCGGAGGCGGCGGCGGCCTGGCAGCACGTGCTGAACGATCAATTCGATCCGACTTTGGCCGCCGAGACCGCCGAGGTGCTGACGGAAGCCTCGGCGCATGTGACGATGCAGGCTCTCTCGCTGTTCAAGCGTGCGCTGGCGCAGGCGCCGGCGGATGCGCCTTGGCGGCCGATGGCGGAACGACGTGTGGCGGAGGCGGGCGGATGAGCGACGACGCGGTGAAGACTCAAGAAGGCGAAACCACACCGGTGCCGCCGAAGATGCCGCCGGAGATCGGTGGTCCGAAAGGCCCGGAGCCGACCCGGTATGGGGATTGGGAGCAGAAGGGGCGGTGCACGGATTTCTGAAGAGGGGGAACCGGGCCACGTTGATGCAGGATAGGAGACGTCATGAAGTTTGCCGCGATCATCGAATACGGCGAAAACAGGGACGGCCTGAAAGCTGCGCATCCGGCCCACCGCGCTTATCTGCGGACATTCCTCGAAACGGGCCAGTTGAGAGCCGCCGGGCCATTTGCGGACGATGCCGGGGCCTTGTGGGTGCTGGACGCCGATAGCGCGGAAGAGGTGGAAGACATCATCAAGGCGGATCCGCTGGTCGGCGCCAGGGTCATCACAAGCTGGAAAGTGCGTCCTATCGCGTATTGGTCGGCGAGGGAGGCGAAAGGCGCGCGCTAGGCCGGCAGAGGGGCTTCGACGTTGCGGCCGCCGAACCCGGGTCGGGGAGCATCCGTCCCAACCAAACTTCAACCCGATCTTCTTCCTTCCGGAGGAACTTGGTATAGCTGCCCCGATGGATCCGTTTTCCTCAACCGCCGGCTGGCTCGCCGAAAACGCGCTCATCCCGCTGCTCTACCGGTTCGACATGATGCAGTGGGAGGAGATCGGCTATGGCTGGCTGCTCGTCGCCCTCTATGGCATCGCCCAGGTGCTGCTGATGCTGGCGGTGTGCTGGCCAATGGAACGGTTCGCGCGGCTGGAACACTGGCCCGATAATCGCGCGGTCAGCGTCGATGTGTTCTACACGCTGCTCAATCGCATTGGCGTCATGCCGCTGGTGACCTTCGTGCTGTTCTATCAGTTGCAGGTCTGGCTGAACGGCGCGCTGACCGATCATGGCTATGTACCGCCGACGCTCGAAGGCATTTTTCCCTGGCTGATGGGTAAGCAGTGGCTGACGCTGATCATCTACGTGCTTGTCCTGGATTGCGCCGATTACTGGCGGCATCGGCTGAGCCATCGTTTCGGCTGGTGGTACGCGCTGCATTCCGTGCATCACGCGCAGCAGCAGATGACGTTCTGGTCGGATGACCGCAACCATGTGCTGGACGATGTGATTGCGTTCACCTGGTTTTTGGTGCTGGGCTTGCTGATCGGCATTCCGCCGATGCAGTTCCCGATCATCATCCTCGTGCTGCGGTTTCTGGAAGGCATGAGCCATGCCAACGCGCGAGTTGCATTCGGGCCGGTGGGCGACCGGCTGCTGATCTCCCCGCGCTTCCATCGCGCCCATCACGGCGTGCTGGCCGCGGGGCAGAAGAGCTGCAATTACGGGGCGACGTTTCCGTTCTGGGATATCCTGTTCGGCACGGCGGATTTTTCACGCGCGTATGCACGCACGGGGGATCCTTCGGCGCCGGCGGCGATGGTGAGCGGGAACTGGGTGCAGCAGCAGGCGGCCGGGTTTGCGCGGTTGGGGCGGGCAGTGGCGAAGGGGTACAGGAAAAAGATTGGGGGGCGCGCCGCCCCCCAAACCCCGTCTTCTGTTTCGTGACACCGACCCGCCGCTCGTCCCTTATTGGCCGCGGTCTTTCGTGACATGCCAGGCAAAACACCCAGCCAGCGCCGGCGGAATACCCGGCGCGTTTGCAACGGCCCATCCCCGAAGGCTCGCCTCCTCGTCGGGCGCCGCGCCCCCGCTCCACATCGTCACATAATGCGATGACCTGGGATTATCCGCGAAGAACAAAAACGCCTCGTCGGCTATATGGCTGTCGACGTAGATAATGCGCCACGTGCCAAGCCTGAACGATTGTAGTATGTCAACGCGGGAGGCGCCGAGCTGCGTTGACACAACCGCACTGAGTTCCGTCTTGTCTGTTTTCGGCAGCGCTTGCTCGATGCCATCGCACGGCTTGCCATGCGCAAGTCGTTCGGAAGCGACCGCGAACAGGATTGCGGCGCAGGCAAACCGCATCGCCACGCAAACGCGCTCATATTGCCCGCCTGCGCAAAAATGGCAGAGGCCGATTCTGAACGTGAGATGCGGACCAATCCTGAGCCGCAGCAATGATTGCGGCTTTCTGTTGCTCGATGCGTAGGCGGCAAATGTTGGAGCAGCCTTACAGCTGCTCCAATTCGCCTAGTCCGCCGCCAGCGCCATGTTCTTGCGCGCCTGCACCTTGGTCACGTAATCCTCCACAGCGTCGCCCACCTGCTCAGCATGGTTGGCGAACACGTGGTCGGCACCGGCGAAAATCCGGTAATCCACCGACACGTTCTTCTGCGTGTTCAGCTTGTCCACCAGCTTCTTCACCGAAGGCTCCGGCACAAGCTCATCCGCATCGCCATGCACCAGCAACCCGCCGCACGGGCAGGGCGCCAAAAACCCGAAATCGTAATGGCTCGCCGGGGGTGCCACCGAAATCCAGCCCGACACCTCAGGCCGGCGCATCAACAACTGCATGCCCACGAATGCGCCGAACGAGTAGCCGGCAATCCACAAGCCGCCATGGCTCGGGTTGACCATCTGCATCCAGTCGAGTGCCGAGGCGGCATCGCCGATTTCGCCGATGCCGCCATCATAGCGGCCCTGGCTGCGGCCAACGCCACGGAAATTGAAGCGCATCACCGAAAAGCCGAGCTTCTGGAAGCTCTGATACATCGTGTAGGTGATGCGGTTGTTCATCGTGCCGCCATGCAGCGGGTGCGGGTGCATGATCAGTGCCAGCGGCGCGCCTTGCTCGCGGCTATGGTGGTAGCGTCCCTCAAGCCGCCCATCAGGACCGGCGAACATCACCTCAGGCATCGTGTTTCTTCATTCATTCTGCGGCGCGGCCGTGTGACGGCGTTACCTGGTTCCAGACAAACAAACTCTAGCCGCATAGCGCGTCGCGCCTACAAAATTGACGCGAACGTGAGCGAACTCGGCAACCCTGGCTTTCCCGGGGGCCGACATATAGACAAATTCCCGCGTCGGTTAACACCTGAATCGTAGGCCCAAGGACACTTATCTGTCGCAACAGGCACGCCGTCAGCGCATGTGTCTACGAAATAATAACGCTTGGATATTTCATTGATTTATCTGGACGCAAATGCTTCCGAGCCGCTGAGGCCACAGGCGCGCGAGGCGGCGCTGGCGGTCATGGAACTGACCGGAAATCCCTCCAGCATCCACGGACCGGGCCGGGCGGCGCGCTACGCTCTCGAGTCGGCGCGCACCAGCCTCGCACGCCACCTCGCTGCCGCGCCAGCCGACCTCGTTTTCTGCTCGGGTGGCACGGAAGCCAACGCAATCGCCCTCGCGGCCCTGGCGCCGGGCCGCCGAGTCCTGATCGGCGCTACCGAGCACGACGCGGTTCGCGCCGCCCATCCCGGTGCCGCGGCGCTTCCGGTGCACGAAGACGGCACACTGAACCTGGGCGCGCTGGAGAACGCGCTGCGCCAGACCGGCCCCGCGCTGGTGTGCTGCATGGCCGCCAACAATGAAACAGGCGTGCTGCACCCGATGGCCGAGATCGTGGCGCTCTGCCGCGCCTTTGGCGCCTTTTTGCACGTGGACGCCGTCCAGGCCGCCGGCCGCATCGATCTGCCCCGCGGCGCGGACACAATGGCGCTGTCGGGCCACAAGATCGGCGGCCCACAGGGCGCCGGCGCCCTGGTCGTCTCGCCCGCCCTGCACCTGTCGGCGCTGATTGCCGGCGGTGGGCAGGAACGCGGCCGGCGCGGCGGCACCCCCCCGCTGCCGGCCATCGCGGGCTTCGCCGCGGCCTACGATGCCGCCGTGCTGGTCGGCGGCGCGTTGCGGGACAAGCTGGAGGAGGCCGCCATGGCGGCGGGCGCCATTGTCTGCGGCACCGGTCCGCGCCTGCCCAACACAAGTTGCCTGGCACTGCCTGGCGTGCGCGCCGAAACGCAGGTGATCGCGCTGGATCTGGCCGGCTTTGCCGTCTCGGCGGGTGCGGCTTGCAGTTCGGGCAAGGTCGGCTCAAGCCACGTTCTGGCCGCCATGGGGCTTGGCGAGCTGGCCGGCAGCGCGATTCGCGTTTCCCTGCCGTGGGATGTCACGGAAGCGGAGGTTGAAGCTTTCGCCGCCGGTTACGGCGAAATGGCAAAACGGCTCCGTGGACGGGCTCACGCCTAAAAAGCTTCAGGAAGACTGGGGGAGATGTGCCATCCCCCCCAGACCCCCCATCATTATTTTAAACGGAGTCAAAATGAAGACGGGGGGTTTGGGGGGGCAGGCAATGCTCCCCAACTTTGTTGCATTCCTACAGATCACGGAGTCAGGCCAGGGCCAATAAAAAGCACGTAGGCAATACCCGCAACCAATCCGACGGCAATCATCCAATTCGAACGTGGAATGGCGCCGATCCCTTTCACGGCTCCATCCATGCTGGTCAGGCTGTAGCCAATGCCGATCGTGCAGCCAAGCGCAAGCAGCGACGGCGTGACAGCCCACCGCCCGCCGACCATTTCCGCCGCGCACGCGACAAGAGCGGCCGCCGCGGCCGGTATCAGCGCGCGTCGGCGCAAATCCGCCGCCCCCCCGGCAAACAGCCGCGCGGACGCGCGCAAGCAAGCGTAATAGCCGAGAATGGCCACCGAAGCTGCCGGCACGCGCCGGGCCGGAGACGGGACAATCCCCGCGAACAAGACCGGCCAATCGCCGAAGCCCGTCGCCGCACCTACAGCCAGATAGCCGCAGAAGACGAGCGCGTTGAAGGAAAAGCCCAGCCACAGCAGCAAGCCAATTTCCGGACGCACCGTCCGCCACCGGCGCAACACCAGAAAACATGCGAAGGCGGCAAGCGCATTCATCGCCGGCCCCGCCGCCACCACAAGCGCGTCCGTTTCACTGCATCGCATCCACAGCGGCGCGATCGCCAGAAGGTGGTGCCCTTCCGCAAGGCACACGCCGCCATGTCCGGCCGCCTCGTGCAGCATCGTTTGACAGACATGGGCCAGCACGCCGGCGGCCATCAATGTCGGCAGATCGTCGCGGGTCGTCATCACATGCATGCCCCGGCAAAACACCAGACATATTGAAAACACCAGGCATATTGCAGGTACGATGCCAGGGAAATTTCCTGCCGGATAAGCGGGCCGGGTGGCGGTGCGCGCCACATGCTGGCGATGCATGTCATGCCCGCTCGCAGCCATGCCGACACGGCCCATATTGGGCCGATGATCTATCTGGACCATCACGCAAGCACGCCGTGCGACCCGGCGGTGCTCGACGCCATGATGCCGTGGTTCACGCATGACTACGCCAATCCCCACAGCACCGAACACCAGGCCGGCCGCCGCGCCGCGGAGGCGGTGGAGGCCGCGCGGGCAAGTGTCGCCGCGCTGATCGGCGCGCAGCCCTCTGAAATCATCTTCACCAGCGGCGCCACCGAAGCCAACAACCTGGCCATCAAGGGCGCGGCCCGACATGCCGGCGCCGCCGCGCGCCCGCGCCTCATCACCGCGGCCAATGAGCACAAATGCGTTCTGCAGGCCGTTCTCGATCTTGGGCGCGAGGGCTTCGATCCGCACATCCTTTCCGTGGAAATCGATGGCGGCGTGCCTGCCGGATCGCTCACCGCCGCGCTGAACGCCGCACCCACGCTGCTGGTCAGCCTCATGGCCGCGCATAACGAGACGGGGCGCATCCAGGACGTGACCGCGCTCGCCCGCATCGCGCACGAAGCCGGCGCCAAATTCCACAGCGATATCGCTCAGGCCGCGGGGCGCATCGCCATCGATGTGCGCGCCTGGGACGTCGATCTGGCCTCGATCAGCGCCCACAAGCTGTATGGTCCCAAAGGCATCGGTGCGCTCTTCGTCCGCCGCCACCCGCGCATGCGCATCGCACCGCTGTTTTCCGGCGGCGGGCAGGAGAGGGGGCTTCGCTCCGGCACGATCCCCACGCCGCTGGCCGTGGGCTTCGGCGAGGCGGCGCGCCTCGCCCGCCTGCGCCTGGCCGAGGACCAGCTCCGCACCGCCGCCTTGCGTGACCGCCTGCTCGCCGGCCTTGGCGCCGCCATTCCCGGGCTGGCGGTCAACGGGCCCATGGCGCCGCGCCTGGCGGGCAATCTCAGCCTGCGCCTGCCATCGGGATTGCGCGCGCTGGATCTGATCGCGGCCTGCCCGAGCGTGGCCATGTCCACGGGCTCGGCCTGCATGTCGGCCGAAGTGGCGCCCAGCCATGCTCTGCTCGCACTCGGCCTGACGCCGGCCGAAGCGGGCGCAACCTTGCGCCTGGGTATTGGACGATTTACCAGCGCGGCCGATATCGATGCGGCAATCGCCGTCATCGCCGCCGCCATCCACGCTTTATCCGCCGAGGCCTGAGCCGCACATGCCCACCCTAATTTTCGTGGAAAAGAACGGCCAGGAACGTGCGGTGGACGCGCCGCTCGGATTGTCCGTGCTGGAGATCGCCCACAAGCACGGCGTGGATATCGAAGGCGCGTGCGAGGGATCGCTGGCGTGTTCGACCTGCCATGTCATCGTCGATCCGGCCTGGTATCCCAAGCTGGCGAAAGCCACCGAGGATGAGGAGGACATGCTGGACCTGGCCTTCGGGCTTCAGGCCACCAGCCGGCTGGGGTGCCAGATCGTCATGACGCCGGCGCTCGATGGTCTTAAGGTGAAGTTACCGGCGAGCACGCGAAATGCGGGGCTTTGAGGAGAGGAAGAAAGTAGTCCTTTTTTGAAAAAAAGGACCAAAAACTTTTTCGGATAGGGATTTCCGGTTGCATGGATATTCATCCTCCCGAGCATCCGATCAGATCGGTGCGGGATTTTCTGCTGCAGATTTTTACGGTGACGTGCGGCATCGTTATCGCGCTGGGGCTTGAGGGGCTGCTAAACTGGGATAGCGACCGGGCGCTTGCGCGGGTGACGCGGGCCGATTTTCGTGCCGAGATTTCCGCCAACCTCGCCAATCTGACACGCCTGCGCCCGGGCGATGAGGACAATTTCAAATGGATGCTGGCCGTGATCGCCTATGGCGAGGCGCGGCTGAAGCATCAGCAGGCCAAGCAGCCGGCATTCCTGACCGAACGCAGTTTCACCGCCCTGCCGAAAGCCGCTTGGGACACGGCGCTGGCGACGCAAGCCATCCATCGGTTGCGTTTCGATGAGGCGCGCGCGCTCGCCGCGGCCTATAGCGGCCAGGCGGCGTTGAACGATTTGGAAAGCCATGCCGAGGATCAATGGGTGACGTTAGCAGCTTACGGCGATCTTGACAGTCTGCAGGAGCAGGAGGCGCGCGCGGCTCTCGGCGCAATGCGGATTTCGGCGGCGTATGCGGGCTCGATGCTCGCCGCCGAGACGCGGGTCATGGCGTCCTACAAGGCAGCTCTGGCGGCATTGGAGAAATAGAAGGCCGTGTGTACCGTCGTTGGACGACGAATTGCCCAGCACCCAGGCAAACGGATAGAACGCGTCTTATAGCCTCAGCAATCGCCGCACATGCTCGGCGGCGGACGCCGCTAACGCCTCCAGATCATACCCTCCCTCGAGCACAGAAACGACGCGCTCGCCGGCCACAGCCAGCAGCCGATCCGTGATCCATCCGAAATCCTGCGCATCAAGCCGCAACTGCGCCAGCGGGTCCGCGCGATGCGCATCGAAGCCCGCCGAGATCAGCAGCAATTCCGGCTTGAAGGCCGCGATCGCCGGCAGGCCGATACGATCCCAACTCTGCCGGAATGCGGCGCTGCCTTCACCCGGCGCGAGCGGCATATTGACCACATTGCCTGCCACGCCCGTTTCGTGGCGCGCGCCGGTTCCAGGATAACACGGCATCTGGTGGCTGCTGACGTAGAGCATGTCGGGGTCACGCTCCAGCAAATGCTGCGTGCCGTTACCGTGATGCACGTCGAAATCCACGGTAGCAATGCGCTGCACGCCCCAAGCCTTGCGCGCGTGCCTGGCCGCGACCGCAACGCTGGCAAACAGGCAAAATCCCATCGCCTGATCGGCTTCGGCGTGATGCCCCGGCGGCCGCACCGCGGCAAAGGCCGCATCCGCCCAGCCGTCCATCACCGCATCGACCCCTGCAATTGCCCCACCCGCGGCATGGCGCGCCGCCGCCACGCTGCCTGTGCTGACGAAGGTGTCGGCATCGAGCATCAGCGTCCGCCCGGGCGCCGGATGTAGCGCCAGTATGGCATCGACGTAGGCGCGCGGGTGGGCGAGACAAAGCTGCTCGACACTGGCCTCGGGCGCAATCTCGCGCAGCAGCGCGTCAAAATCCGGATGCTCCAGCGCACCCAATACCGCGCGCAGCCGCTCAGGGCATTCAGCGTGGCCGCCACCCGGCTCGTGGCCGAGGCACGCTTGATGCGTAAACAACGCCACGCGCTTCATGGCGCCTCCGCGCGGCGGCGGATGGTGAAGCTGAAAACGCCCGCCTCTTCGGAAAAGGACAGCAAATCGTGTCCTGTCTCGCGGCAGAAGGCGCGAAAATCCGCGACGGAAGCACGGTCCGTCGCCAGCACCCGAAGCTTGTCGCCGGGCATCATCGTCCGCAACGCGCGATTGGCCTTCAGCACCGGCAAAGGGCAATTCATGCCCTTGACGTCCAGCAAGACGTCACCCACGGCTGCCAACAGACAAAAGTTTTTTGGTTCTTTTATTCAAAAAAGAACGACCTTTCTCATCAACACCAGCGGCACCGCCACTCCTCCCCGATTATCCGCGAAAAACCGCATCGGTGCATACCCCGCCGCCTCATACAGCGGCCGGCCCGCAAGCGTGGACGCAAGCTCCACACGCGTAAACCCGTCCGCCGCGGCCGCCTGCTCGCACAGCGCCAAGATGGCCCGTCCCACGCCGCGCCGCGCGAAATCGGGGTGAGTGTACATCGCCCGCACGCGTGCCGCATCCTGCGCCGGGTCCAGCAGCGCGGCATTGCGCCCCAACGAGTGATCCCCGCCATACAGCGTGTTCCTGCGGCTCCATCCGCCGCAGCCGGCGAGCGCATCCCCAATCGTGGCCAGGAAATAGGTGCCGTCTTCAATTAATTGCGTATCGAGGCCCATGATGGCGCGGCTGGCCTGGATTTGCACCGGCGTCAGGAAGTCGGCTTGCAGAATGCCGATGGCGGCGCCCATCAGAACGCGCAGGGCAGGGAGGTCGGACAAGAGGGCGCAGCGGATTTGCACGCATTAAGGTAAGCAAGGGCCGGGGGAATGTGCCATCCTCAACTCCCACCCTCACCCTCTTTTTGCCCGTTGCATCAGGTTGTGGCACCTACCGGCGATGCTGACGCGCCGAGTCCTCCTTTCTGCTCCCCTGCTTGCCGCTCCGTTCATCGCGTCGCGCGCCGCGGGCGCCTTTTCGGCCTTTCTAGCCTCCGTGCGCGCGCAGGCGCTGCGGCAGGGCATACGCGCCGAGACCCTCAACGCCGCCTTCTCGGGCGTTTCACTCAACGCGCGCGTCATCGAACTCGACAACCACCAGCCCGAATTCAGCCTCACCTGGGCTCAGTATCGCGCCCGCGTGCTGCCGGCCTCGCGCCTGCAGGCCGCAACCGCGGCCTATCGCCGTCATGCCAGCACGCTCTCCGCCGTCGCCGCCCGCTACGGCGTGGAGCCGCAGATCGTCATCGGCATCTGGGGCCTGGAATCGGGCTTCGGCGCCAAGACCGGCGGCTTTTCCGTCGTCGAATCTCTCGCCACCCTGGCCTATGACGGCCGCCGCGCCGCCTATTTCCGCGGCGAATTGCTGCACGCCCTGCGCATCCTCAATGACGGCGACATCTCCGCCCGCGGCATGACCGGAAGCTGGGCCGGCGCGATGGGCCAGCCGCAATTCATGCCCAGCTCCTACCTGCAATACGCGGTCGATTTCGATGGGGACGGCAAGCGCGACATCTGGAACAGCCTGCCGGACGTCTTTGGCAGCGTTGCGAATTACCTCGCCCGCTGCGGCTGGCACACCGGCCAGCCCTGGGGCCAGCCCGTGCAGGTGCCGGCGGCCTATGCCGGCGCCACCGGCCGCGAAACCATGCGCCCGCTCAGCGCCTGGCAGGAAGAGGGCATCCGCCGCATCGATGGCCGCCGCTTCTCCCGCACCGACGTGCATGGCGCGCTGCTGCAGCCGGACGGTCCCGGCGGTGAGGCCTTCATGGTGTATGACAATTTCCGCGTCATCCGCCGCTACAACCCCTCGGACGATTACGCGCTTGCGGTCGGGCTGCTGGGGAACGAAGCGGCGTGAAGGAAGGCGGGCCGTCAGCGTATCTGGCCGGCCTGTTCGCGTTGATCCTGAGCTTTGCCGGCTGCATGCACAAGGCGCCGCCTCCGCCGCGCCTGACCGCCGCGCCGCACTACCAACTGGGCAATCCCTACCAGGCCGGCGGCCACTGGTACTACCCTGCCGAAAACTACGCGCTGGACGTGACCGGCATCGCCGCCACCGTCAGCCCCGCAAGGGGCCTGACCGCCGACGGCGAAATCGCCGATGCCGACGCGTTGACCGCCGCCATGCAGACGATCCAGCTGCCCGCGATTGCCTCGGTCACTAATCTGACCAATGGCCGGCAGATCTTGCTGCGCGTGAATGACCGCGGTCCCGCCGACCCGGCGCGGCTCATCGCACTCTCGCCACGCGCGGCCCTTCTGCTCGCGGTGCCGCCTACCGGCGCGCCGGTGCGCGTGCAGGTCGATACCGTGCTCAGCCACCGGCTGATCGACCAGCTCGGCGGCGGCCCGCAGGCCGCCATCGCCGCGGCACCCAAGAGCACGGTCTTCGCCCAGGCATTGCCCCCGCCCGGCAGCCACGCACAAGCGGGTGCAAGCGAAGCCTTCGATGCCCAACACGGGCCGGCGCCGGGTCCGGCCGTGCCGGAACGCATGCCGGAAATCATCCGCAGCTTTCCTGTTTACGGCGGCGAATACTGGCTTCACGCGGGAGAGTTCGGCCGCTTCGAATACGCCAACATGCTGGCGGCACGGCTGGGCGGACTCGGCGGCGATGTGGTTGCCTCTCGCGAAGGACGGCAAACGGTCTATGCGGTCCGCGCTGGGCCTTTTCGTGGTATTGCCGAGGCGGACGCGGCGCTGCGGCGGGCGTTGGCGGCGGGCATACCGGATGCGGTGATACGGTACGAGTAAAGCAAGCGGTTCTTTTTTGAAAAAAAGAACCAAAAAACTTTTTCTATTCAAGGGAAAGCACATGCATACGCGCCGGTTTTTGTTAATGGCGGGTGCCGCGAATTTGGTCGCCGTTGCGGTTTGGGCCAAGCCCCGGCGCGCTTATGTCGAAAAGCCGCACGAGGCGGCCCATCCAAACGCTGGCAAGGCGGGCGATGACGAGGAAGGCGGGGATTTCGCCTCCGCCGCGGGACCGGCCGCTAGCACGCCGCTTGGGCCGATGGAAACGTCCGCGCAATGGGCTTACATCGTCGATTTTAATACCGGCGCCGAGTTGCTGAACAAGCAGGCCGACGTGCAGATGCCGCCCTCATCGATGACCAAGCTGATGACGGCCTATATCGTCTATTCCAAGCTCAAGGCGGGCACGCTGCGGCTGGATC
>CAXUNZ010000013.1:0-6388 GCA_964252525.1 uncultured Acetobacteraceae bacterium | reverse complement strand
CGCCTGGCGCACCCAGGGTTCGAAAATGTTCGTCGAGCTGAACGGGCAGATCAAGGTCGAGGATCTAATCCGCGGCATGATCATCCAGAGCGGCAACGATGCCTGCATCGTGCTCGCGGAGGGAATTGCGGGCACCGAGGAACAATTCGTCGAGCTGATGAACGGCGAGGCCAAACGCCTGGGCCTAACCAACAGCTATTTCCGCAATTGCACCGGCTGGCCCGATCCGCAGCACCACATGTCCGCGCACGACATCGCCACGCTCGCGCATGCCATCATCAAGGACTTTCCCGAGTACTACAAATACGATTCGGAAAAGACCTTCACCTATCACGGCATCGTCCAATACAACCGCAACCCGCTTGTACAGCGCGGGCTGGCCGACGGGCTGAAGACGGGGCACACGGACGCGGGCGGCTTCGGTGTGGTCGGCAGCGCGGACCATTCCGGCCGGCGCATCATCATGGTGCTAAACGGCATGCCGAGCAGCCATGCGCGCGTCGAGGAGAGCATCCGGCTGATGAGCTGGGCGTTTGCGAATTTCGAGAACGTCACGCTGTTTTCAGCCAACGATGTGGTGGAGAACGCGCCGGTTTATCTCGGCGCGCGGCCGAGCGTGCCGCTGGTCGGCGGTCAGGATCTCGTGCTGACAATGCCGCGCAGCTGGCGCCAGCACGCAAAAATCCTGATCGATTACGACAGCCCGATACCCGCGCCGGTGCGGGCGGGCGATGTCGTGGGAAGACTGGTGGTAAAAGGGCAGGGCGTGCCGCAAGTGGATCGGCCGCTGCTGGCTGGGGAGGATGTCGGCAGGCTGGGTGTGGGAGGGCGCGCGGTCAAGGTACTGGCCCATTACGTGACAGGCGCGTGAAGAACGGCGCGATGTGCTAGCCGGTCGGCCGCAGCACACCGCTTTCGCGTATTTCGCTCGCCGCGCGCGAGCTGTTTCGCCCTTCCGCCTTGGCCACATACAGCGCCCAGTCCGCCTGCCGCACCAGCTCCTCCCGCGTCCTGCCCGCAGCCACGGCCGCCACGCCGATGCTGACTGTCAGCAGCCCATACGGACTTTTCGCGTGCTTGATCCCAAGAGCCGCGATGGCGGCATGGATGCGTCCGGCTATGTGGACCGCGTCGATCTCATTCGTCCGGATCAGCAAGACAGCAAATTCCTCGCCACCGAAACGCGTGGCGATCGCATCCGGCCGCCGCGTGACCTGCGCGATCGCGGCGGCGACGGCACGCAGGCAATTGTCGCCAGGAATATGACCATAGGTGTCGTTATACAACTTGAAGTAGTCCACATCGACCATCAGCAAGCCGACCGCCTCTCGCCGCTCGGTGATCTGGTCGAGTGCCTCGTCGAACCGCCGCCGGTTACCGAGGCCGGTCAGCTGGTCCATCATCGCCATATCCCGCAGCCGCAGGGTCGATCGGTATTCCGCCTGTTCGCGCATCATCGACAGCAGCGCATTCGTCATGCCGATGGCGTAAAGCAGCGCCTCGAGGAAGATGATCGAATAGAACGTGTGTGCGTGGGCGGAAAAGACCGCCGGCGCGAAACCCATCAGGGCCGCGCGGCAAAACTGCAGCGTGGCATGGATGGCGGCAAGCGCGGCGGCGACCTTGCGCGAGGGCAGGTGCTCTTCGCGACCGCGCCAGATTTCATGGGCAGCCGCGGCGGAGTACGCGCCCACGAAGCCGACCGTCAGCACCAGGTGCAGCGTATCCACGCCCTGCAACACCGCGGCGGCCAGCAGGGCGGCCGGTCCCGCCGCCAAAACCCAGGCCGGCGCCCGCCTTTCGGCAAAGACGCGGGCACCCGCCCAGGAAAATCCTGCCCCCAGCACCAGGACGGCATCGCCAAATGCTTCGGCGAGCGTGGGCGGCAGCAGGTGGTCAGCCAGAATCATCAGGCCGGCCGCGCTCAGGATCATGGCCGATCCCCAGAGCCTGAGTGGCGTGGACTGCGTGTCCCGCCACCGCCCCATCATCAGCGTCATGCCCGCGAAGCCCACGCCGAGCGCGGAGGCAATCACCAGCGTCGGGATATGCAGCGTGCCAGGCATTATCGCGACCCGTCCGGGCATTCCGGTAGAGTGTCGTGCCGTAACGCCGCGTAAACGGGCAGCCCGATCATGATCGGAGAACCTCGTTACCTTCCTGTTAAGATGAAGAAGGGGGAGAGGCCTTGAAGGGCATCAGGCGGCGCATGCACCGTCCCAGCCAAGAACCCACGGCCTCTTCTTCACTGCCTCGGGACGCAGGCATACACCAGTTGGTTAGAGATGTCCGCTATTCTTTGCCGAATGGTCGATAAATCCTCCAAGCCGCGCGCGCAGGACCCGCCCGCTCTCGTCGATACGCGCATCATGGAGTTCGGTCACAAGACGATCATGGCAGCCCTCCAAGGTGTCGGCGTCAAGCTGCTCAACCTGCCCGCCTGCGTGCCCATCACCCGCCTTGAATTCGATGCATCGGCGGGCGCTTTCACCGCCATCTACAGTGACGGCGCCACCCATTCCGTGGATGGCAACCGGCTTGCCGCCATCATGATCGCATACTGCATTGCCGCGCGCTTGCCGGTACCGCGCTCGGCCAACAAATCGGTCAAGACCACGGAGCATGGGGTGACGGTGCGTTTCACGACAATCCTGCAATCGCCTCCCATCGCCAGCGCGGCGTAACACGCCGGGCGCCGCGTCTCGAACTCCTCAGGGCAGCGTCAGGCTGTTGTTGGAGCGGTCGCTGTCCGGCAGGCGGTGACCCGGATCCAGCGTAATCCTCGTAAGCCTTCTATCCGTCGCCAGGTCGAAGGCCGCCATATTGCCGTGCATCCACGCCTCGACGGGCACGACCATATCCTGCTGGGATCCATCGGCGAACGTCAGGCCCAGCGGCGCAGGCATCACCAACCGGCCGTGATTGACCAGTTCGACGTGCAGGCCCTTGTGGAAATCGCCATCGATGTAGCCCGCTCGCGCTACCCCCATGTCCAGCGTGTCGTTTTCAAGATACCATCCGCGCCACCACCACGAGAGGTCCTCGCCGGCCTCGCTGCTCATCTCGCGGAAGAAATCGGCGGGCGAGGGGTGCTTGTAGGCCCAGGCGGAAATATAGCGCCGGAAGGCTTGGTCGAACCGCTCGGCACCAAGAATTTGCTCGCGCAGAAGCACCAGCCCCAGGGCCGGTTTGAAATAGCTCATCGCATGGCGGTATTTCTCGCCTATCAGGTCTGCCGGAGCAACGATCGCCGGCGCGGAGGCATCCGCCAGGACCGGCAGGATTTCATCGACCGGATTGCCGCCATGCTCGGCGTATTCGGAATCGCGCTTCGGCCCGTATTCGCCATGGTTGAAATCGTCGGATTGATAGACGTCGATGAAGGTGTTGAACCCTTCATCCATCCACGCGTCCCGCCGCTCATCGGATCCCACGATCATGGGAAACCAGCTATGTCCCACCTCGTGGGTCGTAACCCAGAACAGATCGCGCCCCGCGTCGAGCTTATCGTCGAAGACGATGCCCGGGTATTCCATGGCCGCACCGTGTCCGCCCAAATTGACCATCACCGGCCAGGGATAGACGAACCAGCGCTTGGAGAAGGTTTCGATCGCCGCCTTGACGTATTCGGTCGAGCGGCCCCATTTTGCCGCGCCGGCGGACTCTGCCGGGTACACCGACATGGCCAGTGCATGTTTGCCCTCCGGCAGATTGATGCGCGCGGCATCCCACACGAAAGCCGGCGATGCGCCGAAAGCGACATCGCGCGTGTTCTTCATCGCGAACCGCCAGGTGCGTGTCTCGCCGGCGCCGGCGCGAGACCGGCCGAGCTCGTCGGGCGAGCGGATGACCACCGTCTGATCGCTGCCGGCCGCGCGCGCCAGCCGCGCGCGTTCCCCGGCGCTCAGCACCGCATCCGCGTCCATCAATTCGCCTGAACCCACCACGAGGTAATCGGCCGGAACCGTGACGCTGTACTCGATATCGCCGTATTCGAGATAGAACTCGGAGCCGAGATAGGGCGCGGTATCCCAGCCGCGCAGATCGTCATAGACTGCCATGCGCGGAAACCACTGCGCGATCTCATAGATGTCGCCGCCCTTGACGTGCGTGACCGCCGTGCGTCCACCCCAATCGCCTGGTACCGTGTAGTGGTAGGCGATGTGCACCTTCATCTGCCCACCATGCGCGGCCAGCGCCGAAGGCAGGCGGATCTGCATGCGCGTATCGCTCACCAAATGGTCCGGCGTCACACGCCCCATCCGCGTGTCGATCGTTATAGTGTCGATCTGATCGCCATCGGTAAAGGCGCAGCATCCGCGCGGCCGGTACTGCGGCTTGAAATTCGCCCGCGCATCGTGGCGGTAGATGTTCTGGTCCAACTGCACCCACAGCACGTCCAGCGCATCGGGCGAGTTGTTGGTGTAGGTGATCGTCTCCTCGGCGCTCAGAACATGCGTGGCCGGATCGATCTTCGCGGCGATGCTGTAATTGGCACGGTTCTGCCAGTAGCCGGGGCCTGGAATACCGGCGGCCGAGCGCGTGACACCGCCCGGCGGCAGCACGAGGGGTGCGAAAATCTGGCGAGGGTCGGGTTCGGCGGCTCGGGCGGTTCCGCAACATACGAGGGACACGGCCAGCCAGCGCATGACAAAGCTCCTAAGGCGTAGAGTTAAGACTTGGGGGGATGTGCCATCCCCCAGACCCCACGTCGCTAATGGGGCCTCGTTCGAATGACGGGCGGTTTTCCGAGGGGATGGCACATCTTCCCCAACCTTGCTTCGCCTAATTTAAGATGATCTCGACGCGGCGGTTCTGTGGTTCACGCACACCGGCCGCGGTCGGCACCAGGGGATTGCTCTCGCCATAGCCGTGAATACCGATTTCGCCGGGGTTCACGCCGTCGCGCACCAATTCCACGTCCACGCTGCGCGCACGGCGCAGCGAAAGCCTGTTGTTATAGGCGACCGTGCCCGACCGGTCGGTGTAACCCCGAACCTCTATTCGGGTGGCCTTCTGACGATTCACCCCTTGTGCCGCCGCGGCTACGATGGCGCGCGCACGGGTCGAAAGATCGGCCCGATCCCAGTCGAAGAAGACGATGTAAGTATAATCGCCGCAACAAGTCGACGGCGTAGCCTGGCGCGACGGCGCAGGTTGAGGCGCAGCGGGCGGTGCCGCGGCTGGCCCGCCGAAGACGAAGCGCAGTGTTGCCGTCACCCGATCGCTCTCCTGCTTGAAGAAGCGGCCTTCGTCGTAGGTGAACTGCCGTGTTTCGTTGTTAACGAAATCATGCTGGTAGATGATCTCGCCGATCAGGCGACGGTCCAGCAGGGGAATTAGCACGCCGCCATATGGGCTGATCGATCCGCTGGGATGAACGGTCACCTCGCTTACGCCGAAAGTGTTGATGATCGACTGGTCGAATTGCACCGCCTGGCTCGCGTTCACGCCGGCATGGAGCGCGAGCCAGGGCATCAAGCGCAGCTCTGTCTGTACGCCTGCCGCATAGGTGGCATGCGGTGCGCTGCGTAGATCCTGCGAACCTGAATCTTGGCTTTCGTTTCGCCGGCCATCATAGCCGAACGTGCCGTAGGCGCGCACGGTTAGCAGCGCCATCTCACGGCTGATCGCGGCTTGTATCGTGCCTGTTTGTCCGCCGTTGGCGAAGCTGCCGGTCTGCGATACGCCGGCACTCACGCTCTTGAAGAGGTCGGGCGAATAGGTGCCGGTGATATCAAAACTGACCGGCGCGTAGGCCTGGTCGATGACACGCCACGTCGCGCCGATGGTTGGATCGTCGGCGCCGAGGGCATGGAAGCTGCGCGTTTCGTTTTCCAGCACGATGCTGACGCGCGGTTTGAAGATGACGTGCGGGATCGTGTAATCATCCCGGTTAAAGGAATTTCCAAACCCGAGATTGGCAAAGACCGAAATATCGTCCGTAATGCCGTAGTTCAGTGCCGGCAGGAATGAGAAGCCCGTGCGACGATAGGAGTTCGTGAAACCGAACGGTTCAATCCGATAATCATAATGATCCACGTCATACGTCGAACTGAAACTGGCCTCGACCTGCCCGGCCAGCGGCAGAAAACTCGGATCGCCGAGAAGGCGCGTGGTGTCGCTATCCCAGTCCGCGGCAAGCGCTGATATACATGCAACAGATTGCAACAGAATGGTAAGCGCCGCGGCGCGCATGAATGTCATCGATGACCCCCATGGCGGCTTTGACATGGCGCGCGTCGCGTTGTCCACCACGAAGAGAAATAGAGGCATGGGGAACGTGTCATTCCCCCAGCCCGCCCGTTGAATATTTATCGGAACTGTTGCCGTATAACATGCGACGGGGGGCCTGGGGGGATGGCACAGCTCCCCCAGTCTTTTACAC
>CAXUNZ010000012.1:15604-33810 GCA_964252525.1 uncultured Acetobacteraceae bacterium | reverse complement strand
GGTAGGGAGGGTCTATGGTAAGGCGGCGCTGCTCGCCCCCGAACCGATAGAAGAGAACCCAGCTCTTGCGCCCATCTGTCGCCCTGGCGGTGGGGCCGGACACCCGCAGGCCGAACCCCGGCAGCGTGGCGTCGAAGTACTCGACGCGCCCGCCAGGCGGCGCTTTCAGCTTCTGGACGGCCGCATCAGTCAGTTTCAGCTTTGGCATGACTTCTTCCCGCGGGTAGCTCACGGGTAACAAGAAGCGGCTGTTATGGCGCGTTACCCACGGTTAGTAACATGGCCTAACATTCGCGGACTTGCAAGGGCAGAACATGCGGAGCGGCGCGGAAAAGCACCAGATTGTGAGGCCCGGTTAGGCCGTCAGGCACGACTACGAATCTGGGGGTTAGGAGTTCGAGTCTCTTCGGGCGCGCCATATGTTCATCGGGTAAGCTGGTTTTCCGATGAAAATTGACGGGGCATCGGGTGCCTTGAGCGGGTTCCTAATTGCAACGTGGCTCGCCCGGCTTAAGAACCTGTTTGTTTGGAAGAGGGGGGCCAACTCGCGTGTTGGGACATCGTGTGTGGCCCCCCTCATCCAAACAAACGGGATTCTGGAGCCTCAGGCCCCAGCGGGGTCCAGGGGCAGAGCCCCTAGCCTTCCCAAAGTGATCCTCGGCCTGGGCGCGGACCTCTGCGACATCCGCCGGGTCGAGCGCGTGCTGGCCAGGCATGCGGAGCGATTTTTGCTGCGCGTGTTTACCGAGGCGGAGCGGGCCCGCGCGGCGCGCCGGACTCAAAGCTTATGGGCTGGGACGTATGCCAAGCGCTTTGCCGCCAAGGAGGCGTGTGCCAAGGCGCTGGGAACAGGGTTTTCGCAAGGCGTGTTCCACTCGGACATGGGTGTGGTCAATCTGCCGTCCGGGGCGCCCACGATGGTGCTGACGGACGGCGCACTGGCGCGGCTGGGCGAGATCACGCCGGCGGGCATGGTCGCCGAGATTGCCTTGAGCCTGACTGACGAACCGCCTTACGCCTTCGCCCAGGTCATTATCTGGGCGAAGCCGGCGCCTGCCCGCCCGATTTCTTGACAGGAAGCCTCGGGGCGGGCTTCAACGCCGCCTTGCTCCCAGTATCGGTCCGCAATGCTCCCCAACACCAAAAAGGCCTCCGCCAAGCCGAAACAGGCTGAAGGCTGGGCCGAGACGATCAAGACGCTGGTCTATGCCGGCCTGATTGCGTTGGGCGTGCGCACGATTGCCTTCGAGCCGTTCAATATCCCATCCGGCAGCATGAAGCCGAATCTGCTGGTGGGCGATTTTCTTTTCGTCAGCAAATTTAGTTACGGCTATTCGCGTTATTCCGTTCCCTTCGCGCCGCCGCTGTTCGGCTGGGCGGCCAATGGGCGCCTGTTCGGCTCTGTGCCGCATCGTGGCGATGTCGCCGTCTTCCGTTATACCAAGGACACGTCGATTGATTACGTCAAGCGCGTGATCGGACTGCCGGGCGACCGCATCCAGATCAAGGCCGGCGAGCTCTACATCAACGGCACGCTGGCCCCGCGCGAAGCGTTGGGCGATTTCGAGGATTCCGACGAGAGCGGCACGCGCATTTTGGCCAAGCGCTACAATGAGACTTTGCCGAACGGCGTGAAGCACGACATACTGAAATACAGCGACGAGAGCCGCTTTGACGTGGCCAGCGAAGTCGATCCCAACAATACGCCCGAATACGTCGTGCCCGAGGGTGACTTGTTCATGATGGGCGATAATCGGGACAATTCCGCCGATAGCCGCTTTCAGAACGAGCTGGGCTTCGTGCCGATGGAAAACCTTGTCGGCCGAGCGCAATTCATCTTCTTCAGCTTCGATGCCATCTATCCATGGTATGAGTTTTGGGAGTGGCCGTTCGAGGTGCGTTGGGGCAGGCTGCTGAAGGGCGTGCATTGAGCGAAGGGGCCGCCGGCGCGCGCCTCGCGCTGGCTCAGGACCTGCTTGGCTACCGTTTCCGCCGCCCCGAATTGCTGGCCGAGGCGCTGACGCATCGTTCGGCCAGCAATGGCCGGCTGCGCACGCGCGGTGCCGGTTCCAACGAACGGCTTGAGTTTCTCGGCGACCGCGTGCTCGGCCTGCTCATGGCCGAATGGCTGATCGAGCGTTTTCCCGACGAGCAGGAAGGCAAGCTGGGGCTGCGTTTCGCCGACCTGGTCAGTCGCGAGGCGCTCGCCGAAATTGGCGCGCGTATAGGATATGCGCGGGCGGTAGTTCTGGGTTCGCCCAGTGCGGCGAGCGATGCCGCCGGCGCCAATCTCGTTGCCGACGCGATGGAGGCGGCGCTCGGCGCGCTCTTTCTGGATGCCGGCCTGGAAGAAGCGCGGCGCTTCGTGCGCCGGACGTGGGAGGCGCGCATTTCCGCGCAGACCCTGCCGCCCGAAGACGCGAAAACCACGTTGCAGATGTGGCTGCAAGGGCGTGGCAAGCCGTTGCCGGTCTATTCGGTCCTTTCATCCGAAGGGCCGTCGCATGCACCGAAATTCACCATCAGCGTAACGGGCGCGGGGCATACGGGCGTGGGGGAGGCGGGCACCAAGCGCGCCGCCGAACGCGCCGCCGCCGCGGCGCTGCTGACGCAGTTGCGGCCGGGCGAAGGCGGCAAATGACGCGCTGCGGCTTCGTCGCCATTGTCGGCGCGCCGAATGCGGGCAAGTCGACGCTGCTCAACCGCATGGCGGGCGCCAAGCTCTCGATCGTCAGTCCCAAGGCGCAGACCACGCGTTTTCGCGTGCTGGGCATCCTGATGGAGGGTCAGGCGCAAATTCTGCTGGTCGATACGCCGGGCATTTTCACGCCTCGCCGCAAACTGGACCGCGCCATGGTGGCCGCGGCCTGGACGGGGGCGGAAGATGCGGATTTGACGCTGCTGCTGGTCGATGCACGCGCCGGGCTGACCGATCAGGTGCGCACGATCGCCGATCGTCTGAGAGGCACCGAACGGCGCACCTGGCTGGTGTTGAACAAGGTTGATATCTGCACGCGCGAATCGCTGCTGCCGCTGACGCAGGAATTGCACGCGCTGACGGCCTTCGAAGAGAC
Source organism: uncultured Acetobacteraceae bacterium (assembly GCA_964252525.1). GTDB lineage: Bacteria > Pseudomonadota > Alphaproteobacteria > Acetobacterales > Acetobacteraceae > CAJCIS01. Next base: position 30,736 of record CAXUNZ010000012.1, on the reverse strand, counting down.
ATACATGTTGAGTGCCGCCAATGGCGATGGTGTGGCCGATCTGATCGCGGCGCTGGCGCTTGCCGTGCCGCCCGGCCCGCATCTCTATCCGGCCGAGGATCTGACCGATGTGCCCGATAGATTGATGGCGGCCGAAATGGTGCGCGAACAGGTGTTTCTGCAGACGCATGAAGAAGTGCCGTATGGCACCACGGTGGAGACCGAGAGCTTCACCGAACGCCCGGACGGATCGGTGCGCATCGATGTCACGATCTATGTGTCGCGCGCCGGACAAAAGGCGATTCTGATCGGCGATGGTGGCAGCAGGATCAAGTCGATCGGGCAAAAGGCGCGCGTGGCGCTCGGCCAGGCGCTGGAGCGCACGGTGCATCTGTTTCTCAACGTCAAGGAACGCTCTGGCTGGGATGAGGAACGGGCGCGGTTGCATGCGATCGGATTGGACGATCCTGACAGAGGCTAGGCTCGGGGGGATGGCTCGCCCGGCCCGGTTCTTGCTGGCCCGGTTCGTGCTGTGGAGATAGCGGCCCCTGGCATTGTGCTGGGCGTTTCGCCGTTCGGCGAAGGCGATGCGCTCGTCTCGGTCTTTTCCGAAGAACACGGCGTCTATCGCGGGCTGGCGCGGGGCGGCGCGTCCAAATCGCAATCCTCCTTGTGGCAGCAGGGCAATCTGGTGCAGGCGCGATGGGTGGCACGGCTGTCCGACCAGCTTGGCACTTTTACGGGCGAGCTGATCCATGCCGGCGCCGCACTGGCGATGGACGATGCGTGGGCGCTGGGCATCGTCTCCGCCCTGTGCGCTACCGCCCAGGGTGCATTGCCCGAACGCGAGGCCTATCCGCGCGTCTTCGGCGGCGTGTTGCATCTGGTAGCCCATAGCAGCCGAGGCGTCTTGTTGCTCGCCGATCTTGTGCGATGGGAATTGGGTTTGCTCGAAGAATTGGGCTACGGCCTGGACCTGGGCACATGCGCCATAACCGGCGCGCGGCAAGGTCTGGCTCACGTTTCACCTCGTACCGGCCGCGCGGTGGCCGAGGACGCCGCAGGCTTGTGGAAGGAACGGCTGCTGATACTACCCCCTTTTCTCGTCGTGGGCGGGGATGGTGACGCGGCGGGTTGGGCGGCTGGCTTGCGTCTGACGGGCCATTTTCTCGCGCGTGATGTTTTCGGGCAGAGGCATTTGCCGGTGCCGCCGGCGAGGCAACGGCTGGAGGAGCGCGTCTGGAGCGTTGCCCAGGAAGGAAGGTAAAAGAAGACTGGGGGGCAGGCACTGCTCCCCAGTTTTCTAAAAGTCAATCTTTCTGCTTGTTGGTATCATCAGGTGTATATGAAAAGACGGTTCCGCAGCCGTGCGAGTTGCAGTTGTCGTCACCGCCGACATACGTGTTGCCGTAGAGGACGCCCTTGTGCGCGATCAATCCGGCGTTGGGAAAGATACCGTCGGCGCCGTTCAGGGATCGCTCCACGACTTCCTTGCCATTGGCCGATATCGAGAAAATCGTGCCGCCGCCAAATGCACCACCCGAATTCGTGGTACCGTAAAACTTGCCGTTCAGAGCTATCAACGTGCTTTCCGGCTGCGCGCCATCGCTGCCTGACCCGAATGAATGCAGGACCTTTTCCTTGCCGGACGACAAGGAGAACGCCACACCCGCGCTATAGGCACCGCCGGACTGCGTCGTGCCGTAGAATACGCCCTTGATCTGGGTCAGACTGGCGACCGGCGCCCCGCCATCCGCGCCGCCGCTGAAAGAATACAGCACGTTGAATTTGCCTTTGGGTGTAACGGCGAAGACAGTTCCCTCACCGTTGGCGCCGCCGCTCTGGGCTGTGCCGTACAGCGTGCCGTTGACCGGCAGAAGGTTTGCACTTGCATACCAGCCGGAGGCGTTGGACAGCCGATAGACGGTGGAAAACGTGCCGCCCGGCGTGAAGGAATAGACCACGCCGCAGCCGCTGCCGCCGTTGCAGGAACTGTCGCCGCCCGCCGCTGTGACGCCATAAAGGACGCCATTCATGGCCACGAGGCCCGAGAGCGGAAAGCGGCCATCGGCAGGCCCGTTGAAGGAGTATAACACCGTTTCCTTCCCGTCAGGCGTCAACGAAAAGATTGTTCCCTGTGAATGCGCGCCGCCCGAGGATGTGGTGCCGTAAAAGACGCCATTCAGCTCCGTTAAGGTGGAAAACGGATCTCCACCATCCGCAGAATCGGTAAAGGGGTAGAGCGTCTTCTCCTTTCCCTTTCCGCTGAGTATATAAGCGGTGCCATAGCCGCCGGTGCCGCCATACAACGTGGTGGAATAGAGTCTGCCGCCGACCCAGTTCAGTGGTGCCGCCGGGTTGGTACCGTCGCTCCCGCCCTGAAACGCATGCAGTACCTTGAACGTGCCGGCATAGGCAGAAACGCTTCCCGACAAAGTCAGGACAGCGGCAAGCCGGAGAATGTCGCGTTTGCGCAAATGTGACATGATAGGACCCTGAAACAGATGGACAGCGTGCTGTCTAACCTTGAACAGCGCGCCCAGTTCATCGTCCTGAACGGCCCATAAGCCGGCGGAGCTTTGGCTCAGCTTAACTTGATGCGCGCCTCGGCCAAGACGGGAAACACTCCGATTAGGCCGCGCGTCGGCCGCACCGTGCGGGGCAAAGTCGCGCGCTCCCTCATGCGCCAGCAGCCAGGCCTTGCGGGCAAGGCCGCCCGCATAGCCGGTCAACTTGCCGGACGTTCCGATCACGCGGTGGCATGGCACGATGATGCCGATCGGGTTGGCGCTGTTGGCTGCCCCGACGGCCCGCACAGCCGCGGGCTGGCCGATTTGCCCGGCCAGCGCGCCATAGCTCGTCGTGCGGCCTGACGGAATGCCTCGCAGCGCCGCCCAGACGGCGCGCTGAAAGGCCGTGCCGCCCGTGGCGATCGGTATGTCGTTCAATGCCGCGACATCGCCGGCGAAATAGGCGTGGAGCCGGTCGGTGGTCGTGGCGGGCGCGGCGCGCGGGCTTAAAGTGGTGCGGCCGTAATGCAAGCGCAGCAGGCGGCGCATACGGCTTTTGTAATCGGTAAAATCCAGCGCACGCAGCGTGCCGGCCTGATCGTGCACCAGCAATATCTCGCCCAACGGCGCGGAAAATGTGTCGAGAAAGAGTTCCACATCACGTCCCTTTTTTCAAATTCCCGCTCCGGGCGCCGCCGGGGCGTCGCGTCCCGGCCACCTGCCGGGGCGAGGCACCCAGATGGCGCGCGAACAGCCGCGTGAGGTGCCGTGCGCCGACGCCAAGCCGTCCGGCCAGCGACTCGACGCTGCCGCCGTCAAGCGCGCCATCTTCGATCAGGCGCAGCGCCCGTTCCACGGTCGTGCGCGTGCCGCGCCAGGCGGGGCAGAAGGGGGCGGTTTCCGGCCGGCAGCGCAGGCACGGGCGGTAGCCGGCCCGCTCGGCCGCGGCCGCGCTGGGATAGAAGCTGATGTTCTTCGACAGCGGCTGCCGCACCCGGCAGACCGGGCGGCAGTAGATGCGGGTGGTGCGCACGGCGATGAAGAAAACCCCATCATAGGCAGGGTCCCGCCGCAGCCGCGCCGCATCGCAGGTGGCAAAATCGAGCATCCTCAAAAGCTAGGACGAGACTCGCGCCCCTGCGAGCCCCGCAGCGGATATGGAGTCCGAAAGGAGGTTTGGCATGCCAATTACCACCATTGCGGCATGACGGTGTTGGGGCTGACATGGGCTCTCAACCACTTGCCGCCTTTGTCAACAACGACGCGCCGTGCCTGCATGGCCGGCTTTTCGACCACGATGTGAAGCATCGCACAGAGGCAGATGACGACGATAGCCGCCGGGGGAAGAAGAACGGGAAGTGCCGCTGTCGAAATTGGCGCAATCGCGTGCGCGCCCTCGACAAACAGCAGGCTCAAAATCAAGCCGTGCAACAGATAGATGCCGAAACTGTACTCGCCCAGCAAGCGTGCGCCGCGCCTGGCCAGTAGGCCGAACAGGTCATTGCCACAGGCGACTGTCAAAAAGAAGAAGCCGTAGAGCGGCAGCTGCCTTTCACCGTATGGATTGCCCAACTGCATCATGCCCCAGGCCAAGCAAGCCAGCGCCGGTATGGCCACCAGGCGCGCGCTTAGAACGCGCCGCATGCGCGCGTGCGTCTGGCTCTCGAACGCCAGCATGCCCAGCGCAAACATGGGCAGATATGTCGGCCATCCGCCAAGGCCGCGAACGTGGCGGGCCAGGAGCGCGCAGAGCAGCAAGCCGGCCGGCAACAGCCAGCTTGGCAGCCGCCCGCGCATCATGTCCCGCATAAGCGCGCAAAGCGGCAGCACCGCAATATAGAACATCCATTCATACCAAAGCGTCCAAAGCACCTGGCTGTTGATCCGTCCGCTGTCGGGGTACCCCAGAAGGTTCGGCTCCTTCCAACCCGTCAGCCATTCCGCCGCTGCGCGCAGGAAGGCGCCGTTCGGCCTGGCGCCCGTGCGCCCCATGATAATCAGGCTGATCAAGCCGACGGATAGCGCCGTCATAGGCACAATCCGGAAAATCCGCCCGATATAGACAGTAGGCCAACAGGTGGCGTTAAACCCGGCCAATATGCGCGGGTAAAAGAGAAAGCCCGTGATCATAAAAAAAAGACCAACACTACCGGCGCCAAGGCTGTTGAGCGGATTGATCAGAAAGGGAACGCCGTCGGCGCCCGATCTGGTCAGTGCCATCCAGACGAAGTGGTGAAAGATCATGACCGAAACCGCGAGATATCCGCGCAGACCATCGATGCCGCCATGTCGCGCGCGCCTCGGCGGCATGGCGACGCCGTGGAGCGCGCCGCCCAGGATGGTGGCAGCGGCATAGGTGAAGATGGCTGCCAGGCCTGCGGCCAGGATGGGCGTGGGAAGCAACAAAAGCTCCTGGGAAGCGCGCCCGATTGGTAGCAGGGTGGAAGTGCCGCGCGCTTGCCCTTGGCACCCGTATCGGGGCAGGACGCACCATGACCGACACCGACGTCAAGCTCGCCGATGCGCTCTCCGAGCGCTACCTCGCCTACGCCATGTCCACGATCATGTCCCGCAGCCTGCCGGACGTGCGCGATGGCCTAAAACCCGTCCACCGGCGCCTGATCTACGCCATGCAGTTGCTGCGCCTGGACCCGGCCGCCGGCTTCAAGAAATGCGCGCGCATCGTGGGCGATGTCATGGGCAAATTCCACCCGCATGGCGATGCCTCGATTTACGACGCCATGGTGCGCCTGGCGCAGGAATTCGCCGTGCGCTACCCGCTGGTCGAAGGCCAGGGCAATTTCGGCAACATAGACGGCGATAATCCCGCGGCCATGCGCTACACCGAAGCGCGGCTGACCGGGGTTGCGCAGGCGATGCTCGCGGGCATTGCCGATGACGCGGTCGATTTCCGCCCGACCTATGACGGCGCCGAGGAAGAACCGGTCGTTTTACCGGGCGCTTTTCCCAACCTTCTCGCCAATGGCGCCGCCGGCATTGCGGTCGGCATGGCCACGAGCATTCCGCCGCACAACGCGGGCGAGGTGTGTGCGGCGGCTTTGCACCTGATCGAAAACCCGCAGGCCAGCACGGCGGACTTACTAGCGCACATGCCTGGCCCGGATTTTCCCACGGGCGGCATCCTGATCGAGGATGCCGCCGCCATGGCCGCCGCCTATGAAAGCGGCCGCGGCGGTTTTCGCCTGCGCGCGCGCTGGTCGGTCGAACAGGGGCGGTTCGGCACCTGGTCGGTCGTGGTAACGGAAATTCCCTACCAGGTGCAGAAATCCCGCCTGATCGAACAGATCGCCGCCTTGATGGAGGAAAAGAAGCTGCCTCTGCTGGGCGATGTGCGCGATGAGAGTACGGAAATCGTGCGGGTGGTCTTCGAGCCGAAATCGCGCGGCGTGGAGCCTGAAGTGCTGATGGAGACGCTGTTCCGCGCCACCGCGCTGGAGACGCGCTTTCCGCTCAACATGAACGTGCTGACCGCCGACCGCACGCCGCGTGTGCTGAGCCTGCGAGACGTTCTGCGCGCCTGGCTGGACCATCGCCACGAGGTGCTGCTGCGCCGTAGCGCTCATCGCACGGCAGCGGTCGAGCGCCGGCTGGAGATCCTCGACGGCTTTCTGCGCGTGTTCCTCAATCTTGACGAGGTGATCAGGATTATCCGCGAGGAGGATGACGCCAAAGCCGGCCTGGTCCACGCCTTTTCGCTGAGCGACACGCAAGCCGAGGCGATCCTGAACATGCGCCTGCGCAGCCTGCGCCGTCTGGAGGAACTGGAAATCAAGCGTGAGCACAAGGCCCTGACCCGCGAACTGCGTGAATTGCAGACGCTGGCGAAGAGCGATGCATTGCGCTGGGAAAAAATTGCCGGCGAGATCGAGGAGACGCGGGTGCAATTCGCCGCGGGTCCATTGGGGCTGCGCCGCACCGAGATTACTGGCACGCCGGCGCCGGTGGACATCACGGCCCTGGCCGCGGTCGAGCGCGAGCCAATTACCGTGATTTTGTCGGAGAAAGGCTGGATTCGCGCCGTGCGCTCGCACATCGCGGATGCCGAGGCGCAGAAATTCAAGGAAGGCGACACGTTGCGCGCGTTCCTGCATGGCGAAACGATAGACCGGATCGCAGTCTTTGTCAGCGATGGGCGCGTATTCAGCCTGCGTGCAGGTGACCTGCCGCGCGGGCGCGGCGACGGGCAGCCGATCCGCACCATGATCGACCTGGCCAACCAGGACGAGGTCGTGGCGTTCTTCGTGTGGCGCGAGGGCGTGCGCTACCTGGTGGCGAGCAGCTCCGGCAGGGGATTTCTGGCACGCGCGGCCGATCTTGTGGCCGAAAAGCGCAGCGGCAAGCAGGTGTTGAATCTACGTGAGGGCGAGCGCGCGAGGCTGTGTATCCCCGCCGAAGGTGATCACGTCGCGGTCTTCGGCGACAATCGCAAGCTGCTGATATTCCCACTGACCCAATTGCCCGAAATGGCACGCGGCGCGGGTGTGGCTCTGCAGAAATATGCGCAAGGCGGCTTGGCTGACGCCAAGGTCTTTGCCTTGCGCGACGGATTGACCTGGGATGCCGGCAGCCGTACCCGCACCGAAACCTCGCTGCGCGATTGGCTGGGCGAGCGCGCCCAAGCCGGCCGCCTTCCCCCGAATGGCTTTCCGAAATCCGGCCGATTTCACAACAAATAACGCGGCGGAAGGCCAGCCACATTCCCACGTGCTTTCCTTCCCATTCTTCATGGTCTAATACCGATGCGCGTTTTGACTGACACATGACCGAGGCGGAAAAGTTGGGGGAGTTGGGCTATCCACCCCAAAGCCCCCGGGGTTTGTTGGCTTCGCGCCTTTAAAATGACGGGGGGTCTGGGGGGGCAGGCACTGCGCCCCCAGTCTTCCTAAATGCCGGGGAAGACAAATGCGCGTCCGAGTTGCAGCGATGTTGACGACCCTGATCACCCCCGCGCTTCACGCCCAGAGCGGCCCGATCGTTCAGACGCATTATGGCGCCGTGCAGGGCGTGGTCGTCGCCGGCATCGATGATTTTCTGGGCATACCCTATGCCACACCGCCGGTGGGTCCACTGCGCTGGACGGCGCCCACCCCGCCCGCGCCTTGGACCAACACGCTGCAAGCCACCAGCTACAGCGCCTATTGCCCGCAAGGCTTCAGTGAAATCGGGCCTGGCGGCGGGTCGGAGGATTGCCTGTATCTCAACGTGCAGACACCGGCCTCCGCCAACGGCGCCAGCAATCTGCCTGTGATGGTGTGGATACATGGCGGCGGCCTGACCACGGGCTCGGGCCAGGAATATGACGGCACGGCGCTGATCAACTCGGGCAATGTCGTCTACGTGTCGTTCAACTACCGGCTCGGCTTGCTCGGCTTCATGGGCCTGCCGGCCCTGGCGCAGCAGGACCCGCACAAAAGCTCGGGCAATTACGGATTGCTGGACCAGCAGGCCGCGATTGCCTGGGTGCGCCAGAACATTGCGGCTTTCGGCGGCAATCCGAACAAGATCACGATCTTCGGCGAATCCGCGGGCGGCCAGAGCACGATCGATCAGCTCGTCTCGCCGCTGCTGGGCCCCGTCAGTGCCGCCATCATCGAAAGCGGCGCCTATGCGCGCGCACTGCCCACGCAGGCACAGGCGCAAAGCCAGGGCGAGGCGGTTGCCGCGGCGCTGAATTGCGGCGCGCATAATTTGCCATGCCTGCGTGCCGTGCCTGCCACCACTCTGGTCAATCTGGCCGATTCCTCATCCGCCATCAGCATCGCGCCCAATGTCGACGGTTACGTGCTGCCGCAGCAGCCATTCCCGGCCTATGCCGCCGGTGCTTTTCCGCACATCCCCATCATCGACGGCACCAATCACGACGAGTACCGGCTGTTCGTGTCCGAGGATGAACTCCTCTCCGGCATGGCCTGGTCCGTCACCGACTATACGATCGCAGCGCAGGTCAGCGCGGGTGCCGAGGCGCAGCAGGCGGAGAGCGAGTATCCGCTGCAAAGCTACGCCAATCCGGGCTACGCAACGGCGGCAATGATCACCGACTACGCTTTTTCCTGCGGAGCGGTCGTGCTCGATGCGCTCATTGCGCAATACACAACGCTGTACACGTACGAGTTGACGGATGCGAATGTGCCCAACGTCTTCCTGCCCTACGATCCCAACATGCCCAGCCTAGGCGATAGCCACGCGGCCGAGCTGCCTTACCTGTTCCCCGCCTTCAAGAACACGTTCCTCAATCTGGGACCGGCGCAATTCACGCCTTCGCAATTGAATCTGGCCGGCGGGATGCGCGCAAGCTGGACGGGATTGGCGCGCTACGGCAGGCCGCTCAATCCGCGCGGAACGGCGTGGTTGCCCTACAGCGTGGCCAACCACGATTTTCTCGCGCTGAGTGCGCCTTCGGCGGCGATGGAGTACGGATTCTTCCAGTTCCACAAATGCGATTTCTGGGGACCGTTGCTGCTGGCCGAAGCCGGGCTGCCGCCCGATACGAATTACTGATGGCAGCCGACACGCCGCGCTGATTCGAGGAGTCACCTGCAATGCCGGTTTCGACCGCTCAGCACGGCAATGCCGCCAGGCCCACTCCGCCTGCGGATGAATGGACGAATTCGACGAAGCAGCACATGGTGCCGACGCAGTTCGGCAATGTCTGCGTTCGCACCGGCGGCAATGCGCACGGGCCAGTCATGGTCTTCTGGCCCAGCCTGCTCATGGATAGCTCGATGTGGAGCCATCAATTGCGGCATTATGCGCCGAATTACACGATTGTTCTGCTCGATCCGCCCGGCATCGGCCAGTCGGACGCGCTGCGCCGGACAATCGATGTCGAGCAATCCGCCGCCTGCCTTTGCGAAATCCTCGACAGCCTCAACGTCAAGACCTGCATCCTTGTCGGCAGCAGCTGGGGCTCGCTGGTCGCCCTGGTGTTTGCGGCCCGCAACGCCGATCGGCTGACCGCCGCCATCATCACGAACGGCACCGCCGCACCGCCCACGCCGGAAGTGACCGCGCGGATGAGCGAACTTGTCGGCAACTTGGAAAAATGCACAACCGCCCCGGATTGGCTGCTGCCCGCAACGCAGGGCGCCTTTGCAGGCCCTACGGCCGAAGCCAGCAAACCGGAATTCATGGCCTATCTCGGCCGCGTGCTTCAGGAAGATCCGGTCTCGATCGCCTACGCCATGAAAGGCATCCTTCTCGGCCGCAAGGACCTGCACCCGACCGCGCGCCTGATCCAAAGCGTGCCTGTGCTGATCATCGCCGGAGAGGAAGACCGCTTTTTCGCCGTCAGCGAAGGCAAAAGTCTGGCCGCCGCTATCGCAGGCAGCCAGTTCGTCGTCCTGCCAAAGACCGGCCACCTCTCCCCCCGCGAAAGCCCGGAAGCCGTAAACGCCGAAATCGACAAATTCCTAACAAAAACGGCTGCCAAAGAATAAAAGTTTTTTGGTCCTTTTTTTCAAAAAAGGACTGCTTCTTGCCTAAGCTAGCTCGGGCACCAGCAAAGTCCCGCACCGTACTCCCTGATCGGACAAATCCGCATCCGTCAGCATACGCCAGGTCCCGCCGGTCAGAATCTCGCTTGGCCGAAACCGCGCCTTGTAAGCCATCTTCCGGCTCTCCGGCACCCAGTATCCCAAATAGATATAAGGCAGCCCCAACGCCCGCGCGCGATCGATCAGCCAGAGGATCGTGAAAGTGCCCAGCGAACGCCGCGCCAGTTCCGGCGCAAAAAAGCTGTAAACCGCCGACAGCCCATCGCCCAGCCGGTCGGCCAGGCACGCGCCCACCAGCCGGTCCTCCGCGTCCCGGAATTCCACGACCAGCGTCTCGATCGGTGTGTCCTCGACCATGGCGCGATAATCGTAGAAACTCATCGTCGCCATGTCGCCCTCGCCATGACGGGCCTGCTGGTAGCGCTGAAACAGGGTGAACTGCTCGGCCGTCGCACGCGCCGGCACCTCGAAACCCTCCACGCCGTCATTGGCGCGCAGCACGCGCCGATGGCCGCGGTCGGGCGCGAAAGCGGCGCAATCGATGCGGATCGGCACGCAGGCCGAACAGGACGGACAGACCGGCGCATAGGCGATATTGTGGCTGCGGCGGAATCCCGCGCGTGACAGACGGTCATGCAGCGCGTCGGCGTCAGGCCCGGCAATTTCGGTGACAACCTTGCGCTCCACCCGCCCCGACACGTAGGGGCAGGGAAGGGGTGCCGTGGTGTAGAAGAATTGCGGCCGCCGCGGAGGCTTATACGTCATCTACCGGACGGCCCACCCGGCAGGCATGTCCGGCGGCGCCGTTATGCTGACTGCGTCCTCCCGCAGCACCGCCACGCCCGCGGCGAGATCGTGCAGGCAGCGCGCCCGGCGCGTGAAGAAGGCGGCGGCCAGCCAGATGGCGCCGGCCACCCAGGTCAGGGCGAAGCCAAGCGCATAAACCAGCGCCTGTGCCGGCGTCGGCCGTCCCAGATCGTCATCGCGCACGACCTTGATGCCCACCGCCGCCTGGCCCGGCGTGGCTTGCGCGGGCGAGACGATAAAGGCGAACACATAGGCAATCGGCACCACCCACAGCCCAGCCGCCAGAAACCAGGTCAGTCCAAAGGTGACATAGCCCAGCAGCCAAAGGCTCAGATGCATCGCACTGAGGATAATGGCCAGGATCAGGCCATCCACGGCCCAGCCGCCCACCCTGCGCAGGGTCACGCCTGCGGTGGCTGCCTCCTCGGAAAAGGCCGGGTAACTCATGCCCATCTCTCGCATCAAGCCGCACTGCGGCCATACTGACGCGAGGGAAGGCCTTCGGGCAATACGCAAACAGACATAAGGTCTTTTGCGTCTATTCTTCAGAAAAAGAAGAATCCTTAAACGTGAATGATCGCCAGCCCGCCATGCGGCCCCACGCCCAACATCAACTGGCTCAAGGTCTGCGTGCTGCTGAAGGTCAAGGTCGTGGAAGGTCCACCCCCTGGCTCGGCAATGCTGACCTTGTCGCCATTGACGCTCAACGTAGGCAACGTGCCGTTGTTGGAGAAGGCAAAGCCGTTCAACTCGACCGCATCGCCGCTGGCAAAGCCTCCGATCGTGCCATCGTAGCTGGACGGGTTGTACAGATACAGCAGACCGCCGCCGCTGCCGAACCCGATGGAAGCCGACACTGAATTGGACGTGTCCAGATCCAGGATCGCGCCCGCGCTGATGCTGATGGCGCCCGCGCCGGACAGCGGCCCGAGGAACTGCATCTGGCCGTGGCTGATGGCGATGGTGCCCGTATTGACCACCGCGGCCGCAATCGTGGACGTGCCCGGACCAGCCGCCAGAACCTCGCCCAGCACAGTCAGCGTTCCCACCACGCCGTTATTTGCGCCGCCGATACCGACGCCGTTATCGAGCGTGTACACGCCGCCTGTCCCCACGGTCAGCGTGGGCGCCGTCGATCCGCCGGTCAGTACGATATTGCCGGCCTGTTCGGTCGCGCCATTGAATTGCAGATTGCCACCCTGGATCAGCGAAACGCCCAGGATGGTCGCGGCGCCATTGTCGATCATCGTGCCGCTGCCTTCGATCGCCCCTGTGCCGAAGGTCGATACGCCACTCAGCGTCAGTGTGTGCCCGTTCAGCGCCAGCGTGCCGCCTTCCAGCGCGAAATCATGCGCGTAGCTCAAATCCCCGCCGAGCGAGGCCTGAATATCGTTGGTCTGCGACGGCGCATCCAGAATCAGTTCGCCGACGCTGAGCGAAAGGCCCCTGCTCAGCGCGAATTGTCCCGATATATCCAGCACCGCGTTGCCGGAAATGGTGCCGCCCAGCGTGCCCTGGCCGATCAGGGAGAGCGTGCCGGTGTCGACGACCAGCGCGTTATTGTTGATCAGCGTGCTGGCGACCACGGCGTTCTGCGGCCCATCGAGGCGCGCGAAGGTGCCGTTATTGGTGATGGTGCCGTATGCGCCTGAAATCGAGGCGGCACCTTCCAACGACCATGTCGTTTTCGCACCGATGGTCGCCTGGTCCACCGAATCGCTGAGAGCGCCCAAATTGATGCTTCCCACCTGATCGACCGCGCCGCTCAGCACGAAATTGAGATTACCCTCCAGATCCACGTTCGATTCGAGCAGCAGCGGACCGCTGTCGGTGACGGTGGCCGTGCCCTTCAATTCGCCGCCGCCGAAAGCCGCATTGCCGGTCAGCGTCAGGTTGTTTTCCAGCAGCAGCAGGCCGCCGGTCTCCGTCCAGTTGTGGCTATAGGTCAGCGCGGTGGCGATCGTGACGTTCGTGCTGCCGGCGAAGAGAACGCGATTGCTGTTGAGCGTAAGGTTGTTGAAAACGTAAGACCCGCTGTCGAAAGCAAACGTGCCATTGCCGTCCAGCGTGCCTGAAATCGTGCTCGCCTGGCCGCCCGAAGGTCCGCGCAGGTCGATCGTGCCTACGGCCGCATCGATGGTGCCGGTATTCGTTACCGTATCATAGACCACCATCGTGCCGGACTGCGAATTGCCCGCCGTCTTTTCGATCAGCCCGGAGTTGACCAGATAGCCCGCGCCAATGCCCTGGTTGATGAAATCGTTGCCGGTGACCCGCAGCGTGCCGTTGGTGGCGATATCGAGCGTGCCGGTGCCTGTGTTTCCGCCCAGCGTAATGCTGCCTGTCTGGTTGATGCTGTTTTGCACCGTCAGAACCGCGCCGTTGTCCAGCACCATGCCGTTCAGATGACCACCGCCCGAGACCGTCAGGCTGCCGCCATTGACATCGCCATCCAGCGCCGCATAGCCGGTCAGCGTGCCCGCATGCCCGTTCAGATCCAGCGTGCCGAGAAGCGAGAATTTGTTGCCGTAGTTCAGCGCCTCCTGCAGGAACACGCTGCCGCTGGCGATATCGACAGAGCCCGTGGACAGCACGAAGCCCGACTGAAACACCGTCTGCACGCCAAAGCCGGAGGCAAGCACGAAAGCGCCAGGTCCGCTCAGCGTGCCGGCGAGCGAGCCGCCATCCTGGTCGGTGAACGCGCCATGCATGACCGTGATCGTGCCGCCCGTCTGGCTCAGTACGCCGCCCGATGCGGTCGCGCCATTGACCAGCACCAGCAATCCGCCCGATTGCGTCACATTGGCGCCCAGCGTTTGCTGACCCAGGCTCGCCAGGCGCAATGATCCGCCGCTCATCTCCAGCGCACCGGCCAGGCTGAAGGATTGCGACGTGCTGAGTGCGCCGCCGGTGATATCCAGCGTGTCGCTTGCGCCGGTGAAGAGCGAATCGAGCGCCAGCGTGCCGGTGGCATACGTCACCGTGATCGATGAACCGGGCGTGTTGATCGTAACGTCGTCGCCCTGTTGAGGTGCGGCGGTCCAGTTGGCGGCGGTGCTCCATGAACCGCTGCTTGTTGCTGTCCAGCTTACGGATGCCATGGGTCGGTCCTACGAAGGGAGGAAGGCTCTTCTTTCTTGATAGAAAGAAGCAAAAAACTTTTGTCTTTTAGTGGTGGAAGACCGTGGTTGTGCCGTTCAGAACGCCGACATAGACGGAGCCTTGCGCTTCCTTGGTCGTAAAGGTCAGCGTCAGCGTGTCGTTGTTGCTGTCGGAGACGGTGAATTGCAGTCCGTTGGCCGACAGCGTGCCGGTGGTGGTGTTCGGATTGATGTTCGTGATGCCGATCAAATCGCCCGTCGCAAAATCGGATAGGACGGCGCCGAACGTGCTGGTGCCCGCACCGATCGGGTTCTGTATATCGAGCACGGCACCCGAGCCGGCAAAATCCACGGTCGTGGCCGAGGTAATGCTGCTGGAGTTGCTGAAGATGACCGTGCCATTGGGGCCGATCGACAGATGGCCGCTGCCCAGCACGCCGCCGCCGATATCGAGCGTGCCCAGATTGACCGTGATCAGCCCGGTATCGACAATCGAGACATTCAGCACACCATTGCCGTCGCCGCTCGCGATGAGCTGGCCCGCGACATCGAGCGCACCGCCGCCGAAAATCGACTGATTGGCATCCAGGCTCAGCGTGCCTCCGGTGCCGACGGTCAACGTGCCGCCATTGTCGAACGTGTTGCCCGGCCCCTGCTCGGCCGCGCCGGTGATATTGAGCGTGGCACCCTTCTGGATCGTCACGTTGTTCAGTGTCGTTGTGCCCGATGCGGTCAGCGTGCCAGGCCCGCTGATGGCCGTGCCGTTCAGGATTGCCGCCCCGGTCAGGCTCAGAGTGTCGCCGTTGAGCAGCGTGTTGCCTTCATCGAAGAAATTGCCGCCATAGCTCGCATTGGCGGCCAGGCTCGCCGATACGCCGGCACGCAGATCGATCGCGTCAACCGTAGCCGCCAAACCGGATCCGAGCGTAAACGTGCCGCCGCTGAGCACCAAGGACCCGCTGCCCGACACCGCGGCGCTGAGCGTGCCGCCGGCGGTCAGCGTGGCGTTCTGCGAGTTGACCACGAGCGTGCCGGCGGTTTCGTTCACGACCGCGGAAATGACGCTGCTCGCCGTCGCGCCGGTGCTGCCCACCACCAGCGTGCCCGCCAGACTCAGCACGCCCGTCCGGCCGGTGAGCGCCACCGTAACCGGCTACCGGGGCACGGGAACGGTGCCGAGCACACCGTCCAGCACGCCGTCGGGTGATGTGCCCTCGAGTT
>CAXUNZ010000012.1:13240-15594 GCA_964252525.1 uncultured Acetobacteraceae bacterium | reverse complement strand
TGATCGCCCCCGTGAAGTTGAACGTGGCGTTCCCGCTGCCGGTGATGGAGAGGTCGTCGTCAACGCTGTAGCTGCCGCCTGCGGCAATCGCCAGCGTGCCACCGTCCATGGTGATCTGGCCGGTCTGTTCGGCGCTGCCCGAGACGGCAAGTACGGCCGCGTTGGCGATCACGTAATTGTCCAGCGTGGCGTTGCCCGTGATCGCCATCGTGCCGAAATCGGTCACCATGCCCGCATCCAGGGACGCGACGCCCGACAAGGTCAGCGTATCGCCGCCGAGATCGAGCACGCTGCTGTTGCCGATCTGGGAGAAGATATTGCCGTAGGTCAGGTTTTCTTCCAGGTAGATCGCCGCATTGTCCTGCGTCAGCGCCGCCACGCTCACGCCCAGGCCGCTTTGCAGCGCGGTCGCACCGTTCAGATCCAACGTGCCGCTGCCCGTCACCGTGCCGGCCAGGAAAGTCGGCCCCTGAAATTGCAAGGTGTTGGCATTCACCGTCAGCGTGCCGGTGCTTTCGAATTCCGGGCCGACCACGGCCGTGCCACTGCCGTTCGGGTCGATGAAGGTGCCGGCATTGTCGATCAGGCCGTATGTGCCCGAAATCGTGCTGTCGCCCTCTATGGACCACGTCGCACCCTTGAGGATATCCGCCACGGGATTGGACGAAGGGCCAAAACCGATATTGCCCGTCTGGTTCAGTGTTCCGCTGATGGTCAGCGTATTGGGGCCGCCGATCAGTTCATTGCCGCCCAACTGCGCGGTGCCGCCGATCAGCACGGTGCCGCCATAACCGGTGATCGTGCCGCCATCCAGATCCGCGCGCCCGGACAGGCTCAGCGTCTCGCCCGCGGCATTGAGATTGAGCACACCGCCTGTCATGTCCCACGCGCCGCCATAGCTCAGCGATTTGTTCAAGGTCAGCACACCGCTTTGCTGTTCCAGGCAGGCGACCTTGAGGCCGATTTTGGGTCCGAATGTCGTCTGGCTACCGGCCAGCGCGAGCGTGCCGCTGCCGCTGATCACGCCGCCAATGGCGTTGATTGGGCCATCCAGCAGCAATGTGCCCGTTTCCGCTTCGATTGTGCCGGTATTGCTCAGGCTTGTTGCAATGGTTGAAACCTTGCCGCCGCCCGTCTTGGCCAGCACGCCGGCGTTGGTGAACGTGCTGACCGAGGAGGGCTGGGGATCGGTGATATTCCAGTTGCCATTGATCAAATAATGGCCGTTCTTGCCGATGACGATCTTGGCACCCGCGTCGGCCGTCCCCTGGGCGACGTTGCCCGACTGGATCACTGTTCCCGTCACGTCCAGCGTCAATCCGTTATCTAGGTACTGCGTTCCGGCCGGCGCGCCCAAAGTCAGCGTGCCCGCATCGACCAGCGTGCCGTTGCCGATCACGCCGTCCAGCGTGGAATTGCCCGCGATCGTCAGCTTGTTGCCGAACAGATCGACTGTGGCGCCCCCGGCTTCGGTGAAATTGGACCGCGTGGTGAAACTGGTCTCGAATCCCAACGCGGCGCCATTGCCGACGACGATGCTGCTGAGCGAGCAGGCAAATCCCGTCTGAATGTACGTCGAACCACCGGTAATATCGAGCTGCCCCGTGCCGGTCAGCGTACCGCCGAGGCTGCTGTTGCCGCCGACGGTCAATGCGGATCCGGCCAGCGTTTCGATCGTGCCGCCGGTCATAGTGATGCCGTCGTTGAAAGCGGCGCCTGTTCCCCCGGCCACGTAAAGGCCGGAGGATTCGGTGAATGCGCCATTGAACGTCGCGCCGGCAATGGTCGTCAGCGTGCCGCCGATTACGGACAGTGTCGATCCGCTCGTGTAGAGCGTATAGGCCGAACAGGGCGTGGTGCCATCGATGGTAACCGTAATCAGCGGAACGGCGATGGTCACCGCATCGAATTGCGTGGGAACGGCGCCGCCGCTCCAATCACCCGGCGTGTTCCAGCTCCCGGAACTGCCCGTCCACGTAATGCTTGCCATCGACGCACTGCCCCCCGGGATCACGGCTGCCCCGCCTTCGGGCATAACGCGCATAGCACGCTGAATTTAAACGCCACAAGGCAAATTCGTCTCGAATAAGATTGTGTTGTAGGGCCAGCACATGCAACCCTTGCGTGCGCCGCCGCCTTGATGCACGTCATGCGTGTTTGTCGACGACAAAAGAAAGCAGTCCTTTTTTGAAAAAAAGGACCAAAAAACTTTTGTCCGTTTGCGGCAATAGAATAGGTTCTAAGGACTTGTCCTTAGCGGGGTGCAGGGGGAGCCCCCCCGCCAAACCGAAATAAACGCCCCACCGCTTTTTAAACCCCCAGTGGGCAACCCCCAACAAGACACACCCAAACCC
>CAXUNZ010000012.1:0-13230 GCA_964252525.1 uncultured Acetobacteraceae bacterium | reverse complement strand
AAAAAAATTTGGTGAATAGTTGTTGCCTTTTGGGGGTGCGCGGGCCACCCCCCCTGCAAAACCTCATTACAGGCGACACGGATTTTTAACGCGCCTGTGGCAAACGCCAAACATGCCACACCCATCGCACCCCGCGCGCGCCTTCCTGGCTCCCATCGCCCTGAGCCTGTTCTCGCTCGCCGGCGTCCTCGCAACGGCCGCCGCGCCGCGTGCCGGCGGCCCTGTGGCCCTGGTTTTCCCACCCTGGTGGAATGCCGCCCGCGCCGTGGCCGCCGCGTCCGCCGTAGGCTCGGTCATCCGCTTGGGCGGCGTGTCCTTCGTGGCCGTTGTGGCACCATCCACGCCGTCGGCGCGGGCTGCCTACCGCCAATCCGGCGCCTGGCTGCTGCTCGATCCCATCTTCGCCACCGGCTGCCTGCAGGCTCCCCGGTAGGACACACGCCAATGCATCGCACCATCACCCAGACGCAGCGTGCGATGGACACGCTGGTCGTCCTGGCGCTCTGGGCGCATGTCCCGCTCATCGCCGCCGTCGCGGCCATTTTCGACACCGGCTGGATTCCGCTGACCGCGCTCGCCGCCGTCATTTCCTGCGTCGCGACGTTCATGCGCCTGACCGCGCATGGCGCGGTGTCCACCAGGCTTATTTTGGCCGTCGCCATCATCGGCACGGTGTCCACCCTGCTCGCCGCCTGCAGCGGTACCGCCTGGCAGCCGGATATGCACATGTATTATTTCGCGGCACTCGCCGCCCTTGCCGCCTATTGCGACCGCAACGTCATCATTCTCGCCGCCGCCGTTACCGCCCTGCACCATCTGGCTCTCGATTTTCTTTTGCCCGGACTGGTGTTCTCGGGTGATGCCAGTCTTGCCAGGGTGCTGCTGCACGCGCTCATCGTGGTGCTGGAAGCCGTGGCCCTGGTCTGGATCACGCAGCGCGTCAACGCGGCCTTCGCCGCCAGTGCCGGCGCCCTGACCCAGTCAGAATCCTATCGCCTGCAACTGGAGGCGAGCAATTCCGCCGAGATCGCCGGCCGCAGCAAAATCGACGACATGCGCCGCCAGACATTGCAGGCAACCGCCGATGACGTCGATGCCGGCCTCAGCGAGGCTACCCGCGGCCTCGTCTCGGCCGCCCAAGGCCTGACACGCGTTTCCGTGACTCTCACCGGCAACGCCCAGATCGCCGATGGCCAGGCAAACGTGGCGCTGGAGGCAGCCGCGCGCACAGCCTCGAACGTGCACGCCGTCGCCGCCGCCATGGAGGAATTGACCGCCTCGGTGCGCGAAATCTCCACCCAGATCGGCGCGGGCGCAGAGCGCGCCGCGCGCGCCAGCGAAGACTCCGTGGCCACCGCGGGCATCGTCAATGCGCTTTCCGACGAAGCCCTCAAAATTGGTGACGTCGTTGCCCTGATCAACGACGTTGCCAGCCGCACGAACCTGCTGGCGCTCAACGCCACGATCGAGGCCGCCCGCGCCGGCGAGGCGGGGCGCGGCTTCGCGGTCGTGGCCGGCGAAGTCAAAAGCCTCGCCGCGCAGACCGCCAACGCCACCACGCAAATCCAGGCGCAGATCGCCACGTTGCAATCGGGCACCGCCGCCGCCGTGCGGGCCATTGGCTCCGTTGGCGAAACGATAAGCGCCATGAGCACGAGCACGGCCACCATCGCCCGCGCCATCGAACACCAGCACGCCGCCACGAACGAAATCTCCAGCAGCCTTCAGGGGGCTGCCGAAGGCATGCAAACGATCAAGCAGGCCATCACCGGTCTGGCCGGTGCAACCGCGGCCACAAGCCAGGCCGCCGAACGTGTCACCAAGGAAGGCGAGGAGGTCGGTACTCTGACCCAGGCCATTCAGACGACCGCGCGTTCGCTTGTGGTCAAGCTGCGCGCGGCTTGAAAACGCAACCGTAGAAACAGCTGATTTTCGCCAGGTGCCTTCAGCACTCCGGGAAATTCACCGCCAGCCCACCCTGGCTCGTTTCCTTGTATTTGCTCTGCATGTCCGCACCCGTCGCACGCATCGTCGCAATCACCTGATCCAGCGAAACATGATGCGTTCCGTCACCCTTCAGCGCCAATGAAGCCGCATTGATCGCTTTGATCGCGCCAAACGCGTTGCGCTCGATGCATGGTATCTGCACAAGGCCGCCGACCGGATCACAGGTCATGCCCAAATGATGTTCCATGCCGATCTCGGCCGCATTCTCCACTTGCGCATTGCTTCCGCCCATCGCCGCGGCAAGTCCGGCCGCCGCCATGGCGCAGGCCGAACCGACCTCACCCTGGCACCCGACCTCCGCGCCCGAAATGGACGCATTCATTTTGCACAAGCCCCCGATAGCGGTCGCGGCCAGCAGAAAATCCTCCATGCCCGCGTCGCTCGCACCAGGCACCATGTCGCGGTAATAACGCAGCACCGCGGGCACCACGCCGGCCGCGCCGTTCGTGGGCGCGGTCACCACCCGTCCGCCCGCCGCATTCTCCTCGTTCACCGCAATGGCAAAGACGCTGACCCAGTCCATGGACGCTGTCGGCATCGCGGTATTGCTGCCCCGTTCCGCCACCAGCGCGGCGGTCAGCCCCGGCGCGCGCCGCCGCACCGCCAGCGCGCCCGGCAGGTGGCCTTGTGTCGCCATGCCCCGATCGATGCAATCCATCATTGCGGCAATCACGCGCTGCATGTGCGCGCCGACAACCGCGGCCGGGCGCGTGGCATCCTCATTGTCGCGAATCATCTGCGCAATGCTCAGCCCGCTCGCCTCGCCCTCGGCCAGCAACTCGGCCGCGCTGCGAAACGCATGCGGCACCGCCGCGCCGGCCGCCGCCGCCTCCCGCCCGACCTCGGCCTCCGGCAAGACAAATCCGCCGCCCACCGAGCACCAGCGCTCCGCCGCAACGGCCTGCCCATCCACATCGAGCGCGAGGAAAGCCATCGTATTGGGATGACGCGGCGTGGGCGAGGCGCGGTCGATGACCAAGTCCACGTCCGGGTCGAAAGCCACTTCATGACGCCCCAGCAAGGACAAACTGTGCGTGCGACTCGTCTGCTCCCACAGCCGGGCTGCCTCGTTCGGATCGACCGTATCGGGGGCGTGGCCCGCCAGGCCCAGCAGGATGGCGCGGTCGGTGGCATGTCCATGCCCCGTCCATGCCAGCGATCCCAGCAGCACCACGCGCAGCCGCGCCACCTCGTTCAGCCGCGGAGACAGCGTTTGGGCGAAACTCAGCGCCGCCCGCATCGGCCCCGTGGTGTGCGAGGAAGACGGGCCGATGCCGATCTTGAACAGCTCGAAAACGCTGACCAGGGGGACCCCTTAATTGCGATGAAAGCCCTGAGGTCAGTATGCGTCGCTCAACATTCTTGATTCTAGAACGTTGTAAATGGAAATCCTCGAGACCTTAAAAATTCGACCAAGGCCTCGGAAACATGGTAGTAGCCTACCATAGTTAAGTTGCCTGATGCTGCTGGGCCCTGAATCGTCATCGTGGCTGTTCCGGCTAGCTGACCATGGTCGTGCGGGATTTGACGCGTCCATATCCGACAAAGCTCCTGAAATTCATGTTGCCTCTCGCCTGCAAACTCGATGTTTGGCATTCCACCCTCTTATTGACTAAATCCATGGGACTTGAGCCACGTCTTCGATTTGCTTCGAGCTACAGAAAGTTGATTGATGGAAAGCTTTTCTCCGGCTGCGTCTCTATAGTTTAACGCTTGTCGATTATCTTGTGGCGCGACGGAGCTACTTACAGGTGCGAGTTTATCAATTTCGGCGGCCTTTAATGCAGCTGCTATGTCATACCATTGATAGGCTAAAACGAAGTCTGGTGTTCGCCCACGAAAGTCGGACTCGTATATCGTGCCAGCCCAGAATGCTGCGAGTGCACTGCCTTTCTCTGCCGCTTTCGAAGCCCACTTCAAGGCGACTGGATCATTGTCCGCCCACATAGCGTCCTGCGCGCACGACTCAAGGCTGCTAGTGCTGAGCATTCCGGATTGAGCGGCACAGAACGTCGAGTCAGACTTATCTACTGGTTGCTTGTGCAAGGCCGTCTGTGCGTAGACGATTGCAGATACAGACGATCCTGCCAGGGGTAATAAAATCGTTACTGCCTTCATGACGACGCGGCGAGCGACTTTCACTGGCCAGTAATCCAGTCTGGAAACATGTAAATCCTCCACATGTCTGAACGTTAAGCCAAAGGGTGAGGCAGCTTGAAAATCACGTCCTCTGTCGTCACCTGCCGTTCCTCGATCGCAAGCGTATATTTCTGGGCAAGCGCCGAGAGCACCTCCTGAACCAGACTTTCCGGCGCGGACGCCCCCGCCGTAATTCCCACGGTGGCAACACCTTCCACATCCGCCCAGTTCATGTCTGCCACCTTGGGGACAAGCACGGCGCGGCGCGCGCCGGCGCGTTCGGCCACTTCGCGCAGCCGCTGGCTGTTGGAAGAATTGGGGCTGCCGATCACGATCAACAAATCGCAGCCCCGCGCAATCGCCTTGACCGCCGCCTGGCGGTTGGTGGTGGCATAACAGATATCCTCGCGCCGAGGTCCCTCGATCGCCGGAAAGCGCGTGCGCAAAATTTCCACGATCTCGGCCGTATCGTCGACCGATAAAGTCGTCTGCGTAATGAACGCCAGCGCGCTGTTATCCGCCTGCACCACCAAGGCCTCGGCGGCATTCTGCACCAGCGTCACGGCCCCAGGCGGCAGCTGCCCCATGGTGCCCACCACCTCCGGATGCCCGGCATGGCCGATCATCAAAATGTGCCGCTGCTCGCCGAAATGGCGCTCCGCCTCGCGATGGACCTTGGAGACCAGCGGGCAGGTCGCGTCCAGATAGGCCAGGCGGCGCCGCTGCGCCTCCTCAGGCACGGTCTTGGGCACGCCATGGGCGGAAAAGACGACGTGCGCGTCCTGCGGCACCTCGTCCAGCTCCTCGACGAAAATCGCCCCCTGCGCCTCCAGCGCCTCGACCACGGTGCGGTTGTGCACGATTTCGTGGCGAACATAGACCGGCGCGCCGTAACGCCGCAGCGCCTCCTCCACTACGCGAATCGCGCGGTCCACGCCGGCGCAAAACCCGCGCGGACCGGCCAGGATCACCCGCAGCGTCGGCTTGGTCACGGCGGCGCTCGCGCTCTTGATCATGGTGTCGGGCATGGCGGGTCCTTAAATCCCCTCGTTCCCAGTATCGGGCGGCGGGCCTTGTGGTGCAAAGCCCCCTTGGTGCAAAGCAGGCCCGCCCGCACATGGCCGGCCGCTCCCGGAGTTGCAATGCGATTGACCACGACGCGCAAGACCAATCTTGCGGCCGCCCTCCTCCTGGCCATCCTGCCGGTGCTGGCCGCCTGCACCCCTGATCCGGACGAGCAGGCGCCGCAATGCCCGCTGGCCTATCTGCGCCCCGACGCCGCCACGCTGACACGCTATGACGGCCGCGGCACGGACCTGACCAACCTGGTCCTCAGCGGCCGGCTGCTCAACATCAACGGCGCCTGCAAGGGGCTGCTGGGCCACCGCAAGCTGACCGCCCACGCCCAGGTGCAGATGGTGCTGACCCGCGGCCCCGCGGCGAAGGACCGGGCCTTCGACGTGCCTTACAACATCGCCATCGTCCGGCAGGGGCAGGTGCTGCAGAAGCAGGAATTGATCCAGCACGTGGTCTTTCCGCCGAACGTGGACACGGTGCAGGTCAGCGGCCAGGACGTGAATATGGCCTTTCCGACGGACCGCGGCCTGACGGGGCAGAATTACACGATCTACTTCGTATTCGAACTGTCGCCGGCAGAATTGGCGGCCAACCAGCGGGCTCTCAGCGCGAAATGAGTTTTTCGCCGGGCGCTGTTGCGAGGCGGGAAATCTTGTGAAGTCAGAAAAGAAAGATGGGGGGGATGTGCCATCCCCCCCAGACCCCCCGTCGATTTTTTGGGTTCGCGCTGGATGGTGACGCCGATTGCGATTATCGGTGCGGGACTTGGCGGCCTGACGCTTGCCCGTGTCTTGCACGTTCATGGAATCGCCGCTTCGATCTACGAAGCCGAAGCCTCCCCGGACGCGCGGTCTCAAGGCGGCCTGCTCGACATCCACGAACATACCGGCCAGCTCGCACTCCGGGCCGCGGAACTCTTCGACGAGTTTCTCGGAATCGTTCACGCGGGACCGGAGGCGCAGCAGGTTCTCGACAAAAACGGCAAGATTCTGCTCGACGAGCCGAATAAGGGCGATGGCGGCCGGCCCGAAGTGCATCGTGCTGAATTGCGGCGGATCCTGCTCGAGTCGCTGCCGGCCAGCACGATCCGCTGGGGACACAAGGTCACGGCGGTCGCACCGCTCGGCGGTGGGCGGCACGCACTGACTTTCGCTGACCGCGCAACGATAACGACCGATCTTCTCGTGGGTGCCGACGGCGCCTGGTCGAAAATTCGTCCGCTCCTTTCCGAATCTCAGCCCGTGTATGTCGGCACCTCCTTCATCGAGACGTATCTTCTGGACGCCGATGCCCACTACAAAAGGAGCGCGGAGGCGCCTGGCGGCCTGACGCTGATGGCGATCTCGCCCGGCAAAGGCATTATCGGGCATCGCGAGGCCAATGGCGCGCTGCGCACATACGTGGCGCTGAACAAAGCGGAGGATTGGATCGCCAGCATCGATTTTTCCGACAAGATGGCGGCGCTGGCTCGCGTGGCCGTGGAATTCGAAGGCTGGGCGCCGGAATTGACCGCGCTCATCACCGGCAGCGAAATCGACCCTATACCTCGCCCCATTTACGCGCTCCCGATCGGGCACAGATGGAACCGCGTATCCGGCGTGACACTACTGGGCGATGCCGCGCATCTGATGTCGCCCTTCGCCGGCGAGGGCGCCAATCTTGCGATGTATGATGGCGCCGAATTGGCCAAAGCCATCCTCGCCAACAAAGACGACATCGAAGCGGCACTCGCCGCGTATGAAGCGGAGCTTTTCGCCCGCGGCATGTCCGCTGCGGCGGAGGCCGACCGTAACCTCAAGCTGTTCTTCGACGACAATGCACCCCAGAGCGTCGTCGACCTTTTCAGCAATTATCAGCCCGCAGGTCCTCAACAAATTTGGGCCTGAGGCCTCGGCGGACGCGCCATCAAGCGCCTCTGGTTCAAATGCCGGTGGCGAGGGGCAGCGCCCTGGCGTTACTCCGAAGTACCCCTTACAGGCACAGCCTCGGTCTAAATCATATAATCCAAGGCCGGCAGGCTCTGATCCATCGTCAGCGCCGGCATGTGCGTGTGCCGCGTCCCGACGGTGCGCGCCGGATTGCCCACCACGGTCGTGAACGGATGCACGTTCTCCAGCACGATGCTGCCCGCGCCCACCTTCGCGCCCTCGCCGATGGTGATGGCGCCCAGGATCTTCGCCCCCGCGCCGATCAGCACGCCGCGCCTGATGAAGGGATGGCGCTGCCCGCATTGCTTGCCCGTGCCGCCCAACGTCACGCTCTGCAGCAGCGAGACATCGTCATCGATCACCGTGGTTTCTCCCACCACCACACCCGTGCCGTGATCGATCAGGATGCCGCGGCCCACGCGCGCCGCCGGGTGGATGTCCACGCCGAACACCTCGGCCACACGGCTCTGGATGTGGTTGGCCAGATGCGTGCGCCCGCGCTTGTACAGCCAATTGCCGAAGCGATAGGCCTGAATGGCGTGATATCCCTTGAAGAACAGAAACGGCGTCAGCAGGTCCGGGCAGGCCGGGTCGCGGTCGCGCACGGCCGAAAGATCGGCAAGTGCCGATTCCTCGATCGCTGGGTCGGCCGAAAGCGCCTCGCAGCAGATCGCTTCCAGCGTCTCTACGCTCAGCGCATAATCGCCCAGTTTTCGCGCCAGACGGTGGGCGAGCGCATCGCCGAAATTGTCGTGGATCAGCACGGTATCGCGAATGATTTCGCTCATCACGCGGTCGTGCTCGACGGCGGAGACAGCCTCCTCGCGAATCTGGGTCCAAAGCTCGCGTGCAACCTGCGACTCGGCGCGCTCGCCGCAGGTGCGCAGGGGCGCGCTGACGGCCTGCCCGATGATGTCCTTCATGCCACCCTCCGCGGCCGGCAGCATGCGCGGCCGGGATCAAGATGGGATGATGGCCGCGCGGTGCAAACCCCGGGGCGGGATGGGCTGCCGCAAAGCCCTCTTCCGACGTGAAGGCACGCCCGCCTGGGCGAATGGCAGCGCCATACCTTTCGCCAAACCGCGCAACCTCCTATGTAGCAGGCCGAATTCACCCCGAGACCGCACGCATGCGCCTGCCGGCCGCACCATCGATCGTCTTCGCGGCGGCCATGATCTGGACGAGCGCACTCTCGGCCGCCACGCCCGCGGTCTTCCACGTCGCTCCCGGTATCGCCGGCTACCGCGCCAGCTACGCGTTGAGCCTGAAATCCAGCTCCGAGCAGGGTGTGCTCGCAGCCTCGGGCACCATGACCTATGACATGACGGACGCCTGCACCGGTTGGACCACGGCGCAGCATATGGTCATCAACCTGACGGACAGGGACGGTCGGGACACGCGCATGGTGCAGGATTACGCGACATTCGAAACCAAGGATGGCACGCGTCTGACCTTCCACACCAGACAGATGAACGATGAAACGGTGACCGAGCAACTCGATGGTGTGGCCAGCCTCGATCACTCCGGTGGGCGAGGACACGCAGACTTCACAACACCCGAACGCCGGCGCGTGGTGTTGCCTCCCGGCACGATGCTGCCGAATGCTCACACAATCGCGATACTTCAGGCCCGCCTTGCAGGCAGGCGTTTTCTGTCGATGCCACTTTTTGATGGTACTGGTGGTGATGGCGCGCAGGATAGCTTCGTGACAATAGAAGCATGGCATGCACCGCACGCCGAGAAGTGGGCATCTTTATCTGGATTACCCTCAGGCCGTGTGCATGTGGCATTCTTTGATCGTGACCAAACAGACGAGATGCCTGATTACGAGATCGGTATGAGGTATTTTGATAACGGCGTGGCCGTTGACTTGGCGATGAACTTCGGCGATTTCGTCATGGACGGGAGGATGGAGCAGTTCGATCTCAAGGCGTCTCCTCGTTGCTAAAGTAATTTGACTACGCCATCGTTTCTGTCATGTGTTCATTCGATTCAGTCGCGGTAGAAGTTAATGGCGAGTTCCGATCCCCAGGCCGGCGACAAAGAGCGTTACAGCCGGCGGCTCAGCGACAAAATACAGGCCGCGTTCGACCATGCATGTGACGAGGGCGAACTGATAGTTGCCACTGAGCTGCTGGAAACTTTGGAACTGGTGTTGTTGCGTGTGCCACCCCGGCCAGAGCGGCGGGAGACGGTTGTCGCCCCGCTCCTCGCCTCGCACGAGCGTCTGTGGCACCTCAAGTCGCGTGTCGCGGGAGAAACGCAGGAACGCTAGACAGGTCACGGCCACCCGATATGCGCAAGGTCGGATGAAGCGTCGCTCCTGCAGACCCCCTTCAATCCTTCAGCTTCGCCAGTAAAGCCGGCAAGTCCCGACGCACCCGCGCCAGATTGGCTTCCTTGACAACGCCATAGCCCCGGACCTTGTCATGCGCCCGCAGAACCGCCTCGGCCGCGGCCACGTTTTGCGGCGTCAGCCCGCCGATCACCTGATCCACGAGCCCAAAGTAGTCGCGGATCACCTGCCGCTCGCTGCGCCTGTGGGGGTGATAGCCGAAGATGTCCAGCGGCGTGCCGCGCAGCCGGCGCATCCTGGCCATCATGGCGAACGCCCGCCCCATCCAGGGCCCGAAGCGTTGCTTGATCGGCCGGCCCGTCTTGTCCGTGCGCGCCAGCATCGGCGGGGCGAGGTTGAACTCGACCCGATACTCGCCCTCGAATCCCTCGCGCAGCCGCGCGGCAAACCCGGGATCGGTGTAGAGCCGCGCGACCTCGTACTCATCCTTATAGGTCATCAGCTTGGCAGCGACCTGCGCCACCGCCCGTGACAGGCGCCCGTCACTGTCGGGAATGGCCGCCTCGGCCTTTTCCACGCGGGCGACCAGCGCGCGGTAACGGTGCGCCCAGCCCTCGCCGCCCCACGCCACCAGGCGCGGCATGCGATCGGCCAGCAGGTCGCCGAGAGTGTCCGGAATGGCCGCAAGCTCATGCCCGCGCAGCCATTCGCCGACCATCTGCGGCCGGGCGGCGGCGATGCGCCCCAGCCCGAAGGCACGGCGGTTCATCGCCACCTCGGTGCCGTTCAGCGCAATGGCCTGCATGATGGTCTCGAGCTGCAGCGGAATCAGCCCGCTCTGCCAAGCATAGCCCACCAGCAGCAGGTTGGTGCCGATGGCGTTGCCCAGCATCACGCTGGCGATTCGCGTGGCATCGAGCTGCATGATGCGTTCGGCATCCGCGCGCGGCCGCACCTTTTCCAGCATGGGATCGAAGCG
This sequence comes from uncultured Acetobacteraceae bacterium, assembly GCA_964252525.1. Classification (GTDB taxonomy): domain Bacteria; phylum Pseudomonadota; class Alphaproteobacteria; order Acetobacterales; family Acetobacteraceae; genus CAJCIS01. The sequence goes on along the minus strand of CAXUNZ010000012.1, from coordinate 2,804 downwards.
CAGGTCGAGATCGGGGTCCTTGGCGAAAAGCGCATTGGGCGCCACGAAGCGGTTGAGCAGCACCGCCGAGCGGCCATGGCCGAGCTTGGCCAGGGTCTCCGGAATGGCGACCACCATGGGGTCCGCGCCGATCACCAGGTCCACGTCCCCGTTGGGGATGCGCGGGCTGTGGCGGTCGGCGCCATCGCCGATGCGCAGATGGCTGGTGACCGAGCCGTTGCGCTGCGCCAGGCCGGAATTGTCCAGCACGGTCAGGCGCTTGTCCTCGAGGTGCGCGGCCATGCCGAGCAGCGCCGAGACCGTCACCACGCCGTTGCCGCCGATGCCAGCGAGCAGGATGTTGTACACCTCGCCGATGCGGGGCAGGGTAGGGGAGGGGAGCTGCGCCAAGATCGCCGCCTCGTCGCCGCCATCCTCGGCGCGGGCGCGAACCTTGCCGCCGATGATGGAGACGAAGCTCGGGCACAACCCCTTCACGCAGGTGAAATCGGTGTTGCAGACGGACTGGTTGATGCGCCTCTTGCGCCCCAGAACAGTCTCCTCGGGTTCGATGGCGATGCAGTTGGACTGCACCGAACAATCGCCGCAGCCCTCGCAGACCTCCGGGTGGATGAACAGCCGTTCGTTCGTGTCGGGCAGCTTGCCGCGCTTGCGCAGACGGCGGCGTTCCGTGGCGCAGGCCTGGTCGTAGATGATGGCGGTGAGGCCGGCCGTCTCGCGCAGCTCGCGCTGCACGTCGTCCAACGCGTCGCGGTGATGGTAGGTCATGAACGACGGATACTGCGTGCGGTCGTGGCGCGAGGGGTCGTCACTGACCAGCGCGATGCGCTTGACCCCCTCGGCGGCGAGCTGGTTGGCGACATGCGGGCCGGTAAGTTCGCCGGGGAACTCCTCACCCTCGATCTGCTGGCCGCCGGTCATGGCGATCGCGCCGTTGAGCAGCACCTTGTAGGTGATGTTGACGTTGGCGGCCAAGGCGGCGCGCACCGCCAGCAGACCGCTGTGAAAGTAGGTGCCGTCGCCCAGATTCTGGAACATGTGCGGTGTGGCCGTGAACGGCGCCTGGCCGATCCATGTCGCGCCCTCGCCGCCCATCTGCGTCGCCGGCATGGTGTTCCGCTCCGGCAGGCTGGCGGCCATGATGTGGCAGCCGATTCCCGCAGTGGCGACCGAGCCGTCGGGGATGCGCGTCGAGGTATTATGCGGGCAGCCGGCGCAGAAGCTGGGCGGGCGCAGCAATTCGGAGGTGCCGAAGCTGATCGTGGGAATGCCCGTCTCCAGCGGCTTGATCGCCGCGATCCTCGCGCGCAACGGCTCGTCCTCGATGCGCCCGCGCAGGCGACCGGCCAGCACATGCAGCATCAGGTCGGGGTCGAGCTCGCCCACCGCGCGCAGCAGCGGCGCGCCATGTTCGTCCAGCTTGCCCGTCAACACCGGGCGGACGTGGCTGGGCATGTTGTAGAGGATCGTCGAAATCTGATCCTCGATGATCGGCCGCTTCTCCTCGACCACCAGGATCTCGTCGCAGGTGGCGGCGAACTCCAGCAGGCGTTGCGGCTCCATCGGCCAGACCAGCCCGACCTTATAGACGCCGATGCCGAGTGCGGAGGTGCGGTGCTCGTCCAGGCCGAGGCCGCGCAGCGCTTCGACGACGTCCAGATATGCCTTGCCCGTGGTGACGATCCCCAGGCGATGCCGCCTCGCGCCGCCCCAGGCCAGCCGGTCGAGGCGATTGGCCCGCACCCAGGCCTGGAGTGCGGCATGCCGCTGCTCGTAATGCCGCGCCTCGACCTCGAGCGCCGAGCCTTGGCGGGCGTGGATGTTCAACCCTGGCGGCCGCTCGTAATCGGTAGGCGCCGCGAAACTCAGCCGGTCCATGTCGGCGGGCAGCGAGGCGCCGCCTTCGACCGTATCGGTCAGCGCCTTCATGCCGATCCAGCAGCCCGAATAGCGGCTGGCCGCCCAGGCGGAAAGGCCAAAGGTCAGCAGCTCCTCGACCGTGGCCGGGTTGAAAACCGGCATGCCGAAATGGATCAGCGCGACGTCGCTCTGGTGCGCCAGCGTCGAGGAGCGCGCGCCGTGATCGTCCCCGCACAGCGCAATGGCGCCGCCATGGGCGGAGGTGCCCTGGTAGGAGGCGTGCTTGAGCACGTCGCCCGAGCGGTCCACGCCTGGCCCCTTGCCGTACCACAGGCCGAAGACCCCGTCATATTTGGCGCCCGGCAACAGGCCGACCTGCTGGCTGCCCCAGACGGCGGTGGCGGCCAGGTCCTCGTTGATGCCCGGCTCGAAATGGATGTTGTAGGTGTCCAGGTGCTTGCGGGCGCCCCACAGCGCCAGATCGTAGCCGCCGAGCGGCGAGCCGCGGTAGCCGGAGATGAAGGCTGCGGTCTTCAGTCCCGCGGCGCGGTCGATGCGCGATTGCAGAATGGGCAGGCGCACCAGCGCCTGGATCCCCGTGAGGTACACCCGGCCGTCGAAGCGGGCGTATTTGTCGTCAAGCGTGACCGGTGCGCGCGTGGTGGCGTCCCCGCGCGCCGCTTCGTCCAACGCCGATTTCTCGCCGGCGATCGCTGATTCCGAACCATCCATGGACGACCGACCCTCCTGGCGCACACGCAGCCTGCACGCAAAAGCGGCCGGTTGCACGCCGCGTCAAGCGCCAGGATGAAAAGGGTCGTTTGTGCCGCGCTGAGCGGCGAGGCGGAGGGTTTTGGAACGAATTTCGAGAAGCACGGGAAACAAAGGCCGGACGGCCATGGCAATCGTGCGACATGAGGAGCTTGAGTAAAGCCGGGAAGGGC
>CAXUNZ010000011.1:33460-34096 GCA_964252525.1 uncultured Acetobacteraceae bacterium | reverse complement strand
CAAGAAAATGGCCGGGCTGTGGGAATTCCCCGGCGGCAAGGTCGATGCGGGAGAGACGCCGGAGCAGGCGCTGATCCGCGAATTGCGCGAGGAGCTGGGGATAGATGTGGAGGCGGCGTGCCTGGCGCCGTTCGCCTTTGCCAGCCACGCTTACGAGACGTTCCATTTGCTGATGCCGCTGTTCTTGTGCCGGCGCTGGGAAGGGTTTGTGCAGCCGCTTGAGGGGCAGGGTCTGGCGTGGGTGCGGCCGGACCGGCTCGGCGACTACGAAATGCCTGCCGCGGACAAGCCGCTGGTGCCGCTGCTGCGGGATTTCCTATAATCGACGGGGGGTCTGGGGGGGATGGCACATCCCACCCAGCTTTTTCTACTTTCTCGAGGCAATGATGCTGCATCTGGACGCACGCGATATCCCCATCCCCGCCCATATCAGCGCCGCGGCGCGCGAATTTCTCGAAGTGGCAGGTGCGGCGCCGCTGATGAGCGAGCCCGCGGGTACGTCCCAGCAGGAATGGGATGCCGCCGCGGCCGGATTTAACGAGCGTATCCTGCCCGGCATGGAGGCGATCCTCGCGCATATTCCCATTCCGGTAGAGACGCTCGGCGTGGGCGCGTGCCAGGTGCATATCGCAACAC
>CAXUNZ010000011.1:8927-33450 GCA_964252525.1 uncultured Acetobacteraceae bacterium | reverse complement strand
TCGCAACACCGCCGGATTTGGCGGGCCCTCGCCAGGACTACGTGTTCATGGATATCCATGGCGGCGGCCTGGTTTTCGGCGCCGGGCGGTTTGCGTGGGCAATGGCGGTGTTTCGCGCGGCCTCGCTGGGCGTGCGGGTGGTTTCGGTGGATTACCGCGTGCCGCCCGCGCATCCCTATCCGGCTGCACTCGATGATTGTCTGGGCGTATACCGGCATTTGCTGGAGGCGCATATGCCGGCGCAGATCGCGGTCAGCGGGTTGTCGGCGGGGGGAAATCTGGCGGCGGCCATGTTGCTGCGGGCGCGTGATGAAAAACTGCCTTTGCCTGCGGCGGCGTTGCTGATGACGCCGGAGCTCGATCTGACGGAATCGGGCGATACTTTCGCCACTAATCGCACGATCGATGTCGCTTTGCCCCGGGGATTGCCGCGGGCGAACGCGCTTTATGCGGGCGGGGCGGATCTGGCGGATCCGTATCTCTCGCCGCTGTTCGGCGATTTTGCTCCAGGCTTTCCCCCGACCTTTCTGCAAACGGGCACGCGCGATTTGTTCCTGTCCAACAGCGTGCGCATGCACCGCGCCTTGTTGCGTGCTGGGCAGCGTGCCGAGTTGCATGTGTGGGAAGCCATGCCGCATGCAGGCTTCGGTGGCGCCTCGCCAGAAGACGTGGAAATGCAGACGGCCATGCGCGATTTTCTGGTCCGCGTGGCGGGATGGGCACTGTGAACGGGCAGCCCACGGCGTGCATCGTGGTCATCGGCAATGAGGTGCTCTCCGGCCGCACGCAGGATGCCAATATCCGTTTCCTGGCGCAGCGGCTCGGCGATCTGGGCATTCCCGTGCGCGAGGTGCGCATTATCCCGGATGTCGCCGAGACGATCGTGCGCACGATCGTCGAGGTGCGCGCGGCGTTCGATCATGTGTTCACCACCGGCGGGATCGGGCCGACGCATGACGATATCACCAGCGAGTGCATCGCGTCCGCCTTCGGCGTGCCGTGGGAGAAGCAGCCCGTAGTCTGGGCGCGCATGGAGGCACATTACCCGCCTGGACAGTTCAATGCGGCGCGGCAACGTATGGCCACCATGCCGCGCGGGGCGGTGCTGATCGATAATGGGCGCAGCATCGCGCCGGGATTTTCCATGGGCAACGTGCATGTCATGGCCGGCGTGCCGGCGATCATGCGCGCGATGTTCGACATGCTCGCGCCCCGGCTCGAAGGCGGCAGTCCGATCGTCTCGCGCAGCGTGCATGCGGCCGACATGCGCGAGGGCGATATCGCGGCCGGGCTGAGCGCGATACAGGCGCGCTATCCGGCGCTCGATCTGGGCAGTTACCCCTACTATCGGGATGGCGGCGCGGGGGTGGCCATCGTGGCCAAGGGCACGGATGCAACCGCGGCGGACGCCGCGATTGAGGAAGTCACCACCTTGTTCGCGCATTTGGGTGGAAAACCGCTTGCCGGCGAGCCCGCCTGAGCCGAAACTCCCCCGTAACGATGGGGAACAGTTCATGAAGAAAATAATTGTGGCGGCCTGGCTGAGTCTGGCCACGCCGGCCTGTGGGCAAAGTTTTACCTACGGCAATTTGGCGGGTGCTTCGCTCGGCCAGGGTGCGGACATGAACGGGGCCGTGCCGTTTCCAGCCGACAATGCGTGGAACACCGACATATCCCACGCGCCCGTCGACCCGAATTCGGCGAATCTGATCGCCTCGATCGGCCTGACCACGGGACTGCACCCGGATTTCGGCAGTGGCACTTATGGCGGTTCCATCATCGGCATCCCCTATGTCGTCGTCTCCAACGCCCAGGCGCCGGTGCCGATCAGGTTCACGCTCTACGCGGACCAGAGTGATCCCGGCCCCTACCCGGTTCCGCCGGATGCGCCGATCGAAGGCAGCAAGCCGAAAGGCGGGCATTTCGGAGGTGACCGGCACGTTCTGGTGCTCGATAGGGACAGCAACCGCATCTACGAGATGTGGCGATCCTATCCTCGCAAGAGCGCCGGCTGGAAGGCGGGTTCGGGCGCGATATTCCACGCCGATTCCGATGATGTGCGTCCGACCGCGCAACCCGGCTGGACGAGCGCCGATGCCGCGGGGCTGCCGATGTTCCCAGGCCTGGCACGCTATGACGAGGCGGGCGGCATCGGCGTCATTCCCCACGCGTTGCGCTTTACCGTTCAGAACACGCGGCGCGCTTACGTGCCGCCGGCCAATCATTGCGCGTCCGACAGCCCGGATCCCAACCTGCCGCCGATGGGCATGCGCGTGCGTCTGAGGGCGAGCTATGTCATTCCGCCAAGTTTCAGCGCGCCGACACGCGCCATTCTGCAGGCGCTGAAGACCTACGGCATGATGGTCGCCGATAATGGCGGCAACTGGTTCATTTCGGGTGCGCCGGATGCGCGGTGGGATAACGACTCGCTGGTGGGCGAGCTTGGCCAGGTGCAGGGCAGCGATTTCGAGGTGGTGCAGATGAACGGGATCGTTACGCCGCAGAGTTGCTGACGCGATCCTAAGTAAGCCTATGAAAGACCTGGAGGACGGAGCCGGTCTCCACAGACCCCCCATTGATCGTTGGGCTTCGTCTAGCAGGCTGCGGAAAAGCGTCAAAGTTCGACGTGTTTTCCCCGAGCGGGTGGCTGACGGATACCGCCCGGCCCGGCATGCGCATGTTGATGATCGGACCGCAGGGCAGCTTTTCCTGCGGGACGTGAAGCGGCCCGTGATCATGCTGGCCGGAGGAACCGGTGCCGCACCAATTTTGTCGATGCTGGAGGTTCTGGCCGAAGACGGCTTGGGTCAGAAGCTGCATCTGATCTACGGCGTCACAAAGGATGGCGATATGGCGGCGGCCAAGCGGATCCAAGCGCTGCCAGGCGTCTTCCGACGATGACCTGGGACATCTGTGTCGCCGATCCCGAAACGGCATATCCGCTCAAGGAGCGCTGCAGCCTGCCGTTGACTGCCCATAAGGCGGTTGCGCGGATCTATACCGATCTAGCGATTATCGAGGTAACGCCGGACGGCTTCGTGCTGCGTGAGCTGGCGCCTGGCATTGATCTGGGCAGTGTGCGGGCGCGCACCGCGGCGCCGTTGTTGTGCCAGGGTGTGTGAGCCTCATGCACTATGTGTAATACCAACCGGCCTAGACATTGACCGTTGCCCAATCCCGGGTGCCCATCGTGCATATACAATCTGGATTGGCGATGAGGAAGTTCCATGCTGCCGCGCACGCCTTCAGGATGGCGTCATAGTTGTTCCAAACGCGCGCGCATAATTTGCTGGCGCGCAGGTAAGCCCGGACGTTCTCCATCGAGTTGAGTTCAGCTTGGGAATCCGGGCGAGAGTCAAAGACCGCGCGGGTTGGTATAAAACGCTTGTGCGGCGTCTATTACGGCAGAGCCGTCCCTTGCCAACTCTGCTGAACGGTCACTGAAATGAAGTTTCAGGCCCGGCTCATGCCAGTCAATGGCAATGAGTTTGCCTGATCCGGCCAGTGTCACATAAGCGGTGCGCAGGTCCGACCCGCCGAAGGCGATGTTTGTGACATGACCATCTGGCAGCGGATGGTGACGCATATAAGAGCCATCCGGCCAAACCTCGCTGATGCCGCCGTTCGTCAGCGTGCCCACCAGCACGCGGCCGGAGGCGGAGACCGCAAGACTGTCAAAACGCTGAAAGTTCGCCGATCCGATGACAAACCGGCCGCCATGCGGAATATCGTTCTGTTTTAATTTACGCAGTTTGCCGGGACTAATTACCTCCCAGCCCCAAAGGCGGGCGGTTGGTGTCTCCGAGACGTAGAGCGTGCGCCCGTCGGGGGAGAGGCCAATGCCATTCGGACTGGTGAGGGGATGAGCGATACGCTGGATGGCTGAACCATCAGCCTTCGCGTAGTAAATGGCGCCTCGTTCGTTGATCTGGCCCGTGGTCTTACCGCTGTCTGTAAAATAGAAACCGCCGTGTGCGTCAAATACCAGATCGTTGGTATGCCGCAGCGTATGGTCGCCGCAGCGATCGTAGAGGCGCTCGGCGTGGCCGTTGGAAAGATCAACGACATCGACCCACGCCGGGTCCGCCAGATTGCCGGCCGGGCGCAGCTTGCCCTCGGCTTCAACAAATTTTACGCCGCCGTTATTGACAACGTAGCAGCGCCCATCCGGCCCCATGGCGGCGCCATTTGGCGAGCCTCCGAGATTGGCCACGACTTCGACGCGCCCCTCTCCCCAGGTGCGGCTGAGCGTGCCCCGGGCGAGCTCGACGAACAGAACCGAGCCATCCGCTTGGGCGACCGGACCTTCCGGGAACCTCAGCCCCTCGGCAATGATCTTCATAACGCCCCTGATCGGATGGGGTGGAAGGTGGGAAAGCCGTATCCTTCGGCATTGTGAATCCAGCCCGTCCGCACCTGCATGCCGATCGCAACGCGCGCCACATCAGTGCACGCCAGGTTGCCAGCGTAGCGAATACCGGGCGCTTCCTCGAACACCACAAGGGCGGGCGCCAGCACGTGGTCTTCCTCTGCAGCTCTTTCGGGGTGAGGATAGAACGTAAAACTATAGATCCTGCCTGGCTCAGCCAACCTGCGCCAAGTGACGTTCTGCGCACGGCAATGGCGGCAGAAGACCAGGAACGGCATACGCGCCCGGCCGCATTCGGTGCAGACGGGCGCCACCAACTGCGATTGCCGAGTGGCGTTCCAGTATGGTTGCGTCATGGCGTTCAAGGCAATGTGCAATTCGGCGCCCATCAGTGGTCGTGCCTCGGGCATCGTCTATCTCCGCAAGATCAGGCCGCTGACCGGAATGGGGGCCGGGCCGCCGGTAACCAGCGCCAGCTCGGCATCTTCCACTTGATTTATGGCGGTGCCCCTTAGCTGTTCGACCGCTTCGCGTATATGGGTCATGCCAATGATGTAGGCTTCCGACAACTGCCCGCCATGCGGGTTGACGGGGATCGACCCGCCCTTGTATCGGATGGCGCCACTTTCAACGAATGCTCCGCCTTCACCGATCTTGCAAAAACCGTAATCTTCAAGCTGCATCAGCACCATCGGCGTGAAATGGTCGTAGATAAGTGCCACGTCGATGTCGTCGGCTCCGAGGCCTGCTTTCTTGTAGAGGCGCTTGGCGATGGGCCGGTTGCCGGAACTGGCGAAGCTCTCATCGGACATCTGCATTCCCATAAAGGCACGCCCCCAATCACGACCGCCGCCATGTGCGGCCGCCACCACGTGCACGGGTCGCTGACGGCAATCCCGCGCGCGCTCGGCGGAGGTGGTGATGACGGCAACCGCCCCGTCGGTTTCAAGGCAGAAATCGAACAGGCACAACGGATCGGAGATCATCCGCGCGGAGAAATAGTCATCAAGCGTCATCGGCTCGCGCATGATCGCACCCGGACGGTTACGGGCGTTCTCTCGGCTGGAGATGGCGACTTCGGCAAACGCTTCGCGCCGCGTTCCGTATTCATGCATGTGCCGTCTTGCAAGGAGCGAAATCAAGTGGCCCGGCCCGATCAGGCCTGCGGGCTGCACGAAGGACGTCTCCGCGGTGGGCTGCACGGCGGCGAAGGAACTACCCAGGCGCTGACTGACTTGTTGCAATGCCATGACGGTGACGACATAGGTGGCATCGCCGGCAAGGATGGCGGCGCTGGCAAGCCCGATGGCACCGGCCGATCCGCCACCACCATTGGTGAGCGCCGCCGTAAAGGTGACTTCGCATATGCCGAGGTTTTCCATGATGGTGGCCGTGTCCATCGCCTCGGCGTAGCCGGAGCCGGCGCCGGAGTAGTAGGCAAAGCCATCGATGTCTGCGACAGCAATCCCCGCATCGTCGGCGGCGGCCGTGATCGCCTCGCCGATGAGCTGATACAGCGTCTTTGGATAAGACAGGCCGCGACGATAGTAGGGTGTCGCGCCTATGCCGACGATGGCCGCATTGTTACTGCCGTTTGGCACTCTGGCTCCTCTCGTGCGGTGTTAGTTGTTGGTGATGCGCGGAATCTTGTGCGGTGGCCCGAGCTTGAGCAGGTTTTCGTTCAACGTCATCTCGACCTCGACTGCAACGGCGAGCGCTTCCGCCAGCGCCTCTTGCAGCCGGTCGGCCAAGTTCTGAACGGGGCCTTCATGTGCCTGCGCCTCGTAGCCGATTCGAACCCGCAAACTCTCCATTTGCGGTGCGTAGCGAACGATTTGGTAAAGGCCCGCGCGTGTCGGGCGATCGGCTTCGATGACCGTCTGCAGGTCGCGCGGCAGGATGGCTCGACCAGCGACGACGACCTGGTCGCTTTTTCGCCCGATAATCTTTAGCCGGGCATGTGTACGACCGCAGCCGCAAACGTCCCGCTTGAGGGTGACGAGGTCATCGGTGCGATAGCGCACCAGCGGCTGAAAAGGATCGGTAAGCACAGTCACGACGAGTTCGCCGACCGACCCGTCGGCGACGGGTTCATCGGTATGCGCGTCAAGACATTCCACTAGCACGTGGTCTTCCCAGGCATGCATGCCGTCATTCGCGAAACACGTGACCATTACGGAAGATTCGCCCAATCCCCCGAGTTCATACAGTTGCAAACCCCAACTGCGTACCAGGGCAGCCAGACGCGGGCTAAGCGGCTCGCCACCGACGGTAGCCCCTTTGCAGCCCTTGAACATCCCGGTCGGATCGCCGCCTGTCCGTTCGAAATACTCTTCCAACGCGATGAGCAGCGGATTGGATAAATATAGATGGCAGGCTGGCTGGAAGCGGTCCACCGCACGGGCCAGGTCGGGCAGGATGGCTGGATGATGGCGGAACAGGATCGGCTTGATACCGGCTTCCATCCAGGCGGAATTGATGTGGCCGACCCGAAAGGTGGGACGTATCAGCGTCACGTAGTCACCAGGACGCGCGCCGATCATCCAGGCATCGCGTATCGTACAAACCTCGTAGATACCGGTCTCGCCGCGCAACACCGGCGTCGGATCGCCGCTCGTGCCTGACGTGAAGGTTACACCCTTTAATTCATGTGCGCACACGCCCTTCAAGCCACCGAATGGATCGCCATGGGTGTCGCGGAAGGCGCGCACGGAATCCTTCGAGATGAACGGCGCTTTTTCGGAGAAGTCGGCGAGCGACTGGATGTCATTCGGCGTGAGCCGGGCTTTCTGCCAGGTTTGTCGTATCAGCGGCACATCGGCGTAACTGCGCCGCAGCATGCGCTTCAGCAACGCTTCCTGTAGGCGGGTGAGATCGGCGCGCGACATGGTTTCGGCGCGCTCGTCATAATAGGCGGACTGACGCATCGTCATGCAGGCACGCTGGACGATTGGCGTTGACTTGACTTCATGTCCTCCCTTCCGACCCGTTCTTTCCGGGAAAGTAAGCGAATTCAGTTCTCGTAATGACTCGTCCTGGTGAAAAGGCCTCGGGCGCCTTGGCTATTGCGGCGAAACCATTCAGTTCCACCGACATCCTTGTGAATTCTCCTTTTGGGCGTTCAGGGTCTATCTTGCGGGCACGTCAAGGCGATACCGGGCGCGCGACCGGCTGTTGCAACCCGTTCAATCACGCCGAAAGCAATGTCCTCGGCCACGCAACGGATTGTCGATCGCGATTATTCAGGTCTCGATGCCGCCCTTCGGCGCGTGCTCATAGTCAACGCGTATGGCCACCTTTTCGCGGCCGGGGTAGCGTGCCCTGGCCTCGCGGCTTTCGAAGAGCACGCCCTCCGGCAGCTCGGCCATGTCCAGCACATGATAGCCGCCCCATTCCTCGCGCGGAAGGTCCGCAAGCTTCTCCGCGCCGTCAACGATGTAGGTGCGCACACGGAAATACGGAAGCTTGGACATCTCCTCAGGCAGGCTGTGTTCGGCCGCTGCCTCCGCCTGCCAGCCTTCGGCCCAGGCTGCGGCGCGCTCCGTGCCGGCGGCATAGGGGTTCATCTCTATCGGCAGGCGGCAGGCATGATCGGCGCGGGCAATGAGCCGGATCTCGGCCAGTATGTGATCCGTCGTCGGTTGCATCATCGGTTTGGTCCTGGCGGCGGTATAGCCGCGGCAAGGCGTGTCAGGCCGCCTGTTGGAGGGGAGTGACCTTTGGCGTGTCGAAGCGGAACAGCCGCGCGGCGTTGCCGCCCAGGATGGCGGCTTTTTCCTGCTCTGTGATGTCGATGCCGTCGAACAGCGAGCCGATGACGGCACGCGAACGTGGGAACGTGCCCTCGGCATGCGGATAATCCGAAGCCCACATCAGCGAGCGCGTGCCTGTGACGGATCTGGACATGATGCAAGCACGGTCGTGTTGAAAGGAGACGGTGACCTGACGCTTGATGATTTCAGACGGCATCATGGACAATTTTGGCTTCACGAAAATGTCGTGCGCGACATAGACCTCGTCCATCCGCTCGGCCAGGGCTGCAAGCCAACTGGCGCCGCATTCGATCACCGCCACTTGCGTGGTGGGATTGCGATCCAGCACGCCGCCCGCAACCATGTACATGATCGCCTCGATACCGTCGCTCATCTGCGTGCTGTAGTTGACCACGGCCGCACCGGGACCACGCTCGGCGATGACCGTTTCGGCGCCCGTGCCCGTGTGCAGCACCAGCACGATTCCCAGCTCACCCGCCACCGCGAACACCGCGTCCCAAGCCGGGTCGTTGTATCTGAGCACGCCGGCCGGCGTGATGGAGGGCAGCATGGCGGCCGTAAAGCCCATACCGGCTATTCGCCGAAGCTCATCCTGTGCGGCGGCCAAATCGCGCACCGGGATCACGCCGCAACGGACGAACTTGTCCAGATGGCCGGAGAAGTAGGTATTGTTCCAGTCGTTGTAGGCGATGCACTGCGCGATTTCGGCCTCTGTCTCGCCAACGGCGTAGAGCCACAGGCCTAGGCTTGGGAAGGCGATTTCGGCATCAATGCCATCCTTCTCCATGTCGGCAAGGCGGCCGTTCAGGTCATAGATGCCAAGCCGGGAGTGGCCGCCGAAATCGGGTGCCTTGCGCAAGCTGAGGCGGTGAATGACCTTGTCCTCGGTGCGCGTGATCAGCATGTCGCCCTCCTTGACCACCCGCAAGGCATGGCGGTGCAGGCTGGCGGGCATGGTATCGAAGAAAAGGGTGTTGGGCTCGCGCACGTGGCTGTCGGCACTGAACGTGAAGGCCCGCATCGGCATCTCCTCCTCAGCTTAGCGCGGATGGCGACGCCAGGCCGGCACCACGCTGCCTTTAAAAAATGAATTCGATTCACCTTTACCAGTCTCTTCCCGCTCTGGCTAGAGAAGAGTTGAGGCGCATTGCGCCAGGCCGACGGGCAGGCGACAAAGTGCCATCACCGACACTTAAGACGTGAGCACCCCCATGCCTGCCACATCGAAGAAGCAGAACAAGATCGGCCAGGCGATGGGAGCAAAGGGGCTGGAAACCTATCGCAGCATCATCGACACGACGATGACGCTGCTGGCAAAGACGCCTTATATGGAACTCTCTGCCGCCGATGTGGCGCGAGGTTGCGGGCTGACGCCGCCGGCGTTGTACTTGTACTTTAACGGTATTCCAGAGATCGTGCTGGCTCGTCTCGCCGAGATCAAGTCTGTCGAGCACCCCTATGCAAAACACCTGAGCCAGCTTTGGGAGGGAAGCGACGCGCTAGGCATGGCGCGGGCCTTCATGATGGCGCATGTCACGTATTGGAGGGCGCATGGCGTGGCGTTGCGCTATCGAAATTTCATGTCGGAGCAGGGCGACAGGCGGTTTCAGGAGGCGCGCGGAACCATGTCGCTGCCTCTGGCAGAAGCCTTTGCCGGGCGCGTTGCGGACGGCCAAAAGCGCGGTTCCCTGCCGGCAAGCCTTGAGCCGTATGCCGCAGCCGGGGCCATCCTTGCGCTGATCGACCATGTGGCGGGCGTGCTGACCGCGCCCGTAGCCAAATGGAACAACCAATATCTGAAGCTGGAACCGACGGTAGAGGCCGTCTCCCTGATGATGCTTGCCATTCTTCAAGGGGGAGCGCCTGTCGGCCGGCAGCCCCCTGCACGGCGTGCGGCCGCGGGACGGGCGAGGCAGCACGTATAGGCGAAACCGGCAGCGCAAGGACAAAGGCGCTTCTGCCTACTTCAACGGATGCCTCGCTGTCCTGCCCGATCGGATCTCGACAATCTCCGCGCAACGCGGTAAAACTTTATGGCATTCACTTAGTGGCGCTGCGCCGATCAGGTGAGAAGGTAATGACAGCCGTCCCCATCTTTGTTGGCAGCTATCCGGTCGCGGGCGGTCGCGCGTTTTTGCCCATGGCTGCCGGTGAGCTGATGCGCACGCAACGATTGATCGAGCGGGTGTTGCAAAGCTTTGCCTTGGCGCCCGGCCGTTTTGTCCTCCTGATCTCCCTGCTGGATGACGGTCCGTATTGCGTGCCGTTCGAGCGCGCGGTGATGAATCGCGGGTTGCTGGTGACCAATGCGGACGACTCTCCTTACGAGGCCACGCGTATCGAATCAACGTGCCGCCGCTTCGACGTGGCGGCCGTGGCTGGCGTGACCGAACAGGTACTGGATGGACTGCAAGCAGCTGGGCATCGTCTCGATGCGGTATTTTCCGGGCGTGTGATTTGGGCTTTGCCGGGCGCTTACGAGCGGCTTGAGGCCGTGCCCGGCATCGTGTTGCGCCGTATGTTGCAGGTGGGTCCGGCGCTGGCGATGGAGTGCAGCCAAGGCGCCGGAGCACATCTGGATACGCACGAATGGGCGTGTGCCGTGCAGGATGACGAACTCGTCATATCCAGCCTCCTGCCCCGGGCGGAGGATTTCGTATCCTGCCGCACGGGTCTACGCGCCACGCTGATTGAGGCACCCTGCGACTGCGGCAGCGTGGACCCGCGGCTGACGCCGGCCGGTTAAGGCCCATGAACGATCCTTTCGCGCCATTGCGGCGCTACACGCTCGGCGATCTGCTACGCGAACACCGGCGCTCCCGCCCCAACATGATTGCGTCCGTTGATGGCGCGGAGCGGCTGACCTACCGGGACTTGGATTGTCGGGTGAATCGCGTCGCCGATGCGCTGCGTTCCCGTGGCTTGGGGGCTGGCGACCGCATCATGTGGATGGGCCAGAACTCCGCCCGTATCATGGAACTTCTGCTGGCCTGCGCCAAGATCGGCGCGGTGATCTGCCCCGCCAATTGGCGCGTGACCCCGGGCGAGTTCCTGCTCCTGGTGCGCGACTTCGATCCGAAGATCGTCTTCTGGCAGAATCTGGACGTGGGGCATGTCTACCACGTAAACAGTGACGAATGGCTGAGCCACAAGCGTCATTGGATCCAACACGATGGGCAGGGCGAATTCAGCTACGCCGAGTTTCTCGCCAGCGGGCGGGATGTTGACGAGGAGGCAATTGTCGACCCCGACTTTCCCCTGCTGGCCATCTACACCGCAGGTTTCGACGGGCAAGCCAAGGCCGCCCTGCTTTCCCATACCGCCATACTTCTGCAGTCGATGATCAGCGCGCGCGGCCAGGCCATCGACGAGACGAGCACCTATTTGATGTCCGGCCCGATGTTCCACATCGGCGTGCTGATGGGAGGTTTTGCCAGCTTGGTTCATGGCGGGCGATGCGTCTATGTGCGCCGGGTTGATGCCCTGGAATTGCTGGACCTTGTCGAGGCGGAACGTGTGACCCATGCCTACCTGCCGGGCCAGACGGTGGAGAAGATGCTGCAGGCGGATGCTGCAGGCAGGCGTGACCTGAGCACGCTGTTTCCCGCGCGCGAATTGAAGCATTGGGCGCCGCCCCTGGCGATCCCCGAGCATGCGCCGATGCGCCACCATATCGGCCAATACGGACAGACGGAACTGATGGGCAGCGTTGTACTGAGCTGGTTGGGCGGCACCGGCGCGGGACGGCCGGCAGTTTTCGTGCAAGTGCGCCTGCTCGACGATAACGGGCGAGAGGTGCCCGACGGAGAGGTGGGCGAGATTGCCGCACGGGGTCCATTGCTGATGTGCGGCTATTTCGGCGCGGCGGAGGAAAACGCGGCCCGCACGGTCACGCCGGGATGGTACCGCACGCGCGACCTGGGACGGCGAAATCCCGATGGCTCAATCAGCTTCGTCGGGCCCAAGGCGCGGCTGATCAAGACCGGGCTGGAAAACATCTATCCCGCCGAGGTGGAAGCCTGCATTCGCCAGCACCCCGGCGTGGCCGATGTTTGCGTGTTGGGGGTACCCGATCCCCACTGGGTGCAGAACGTGAAGGCGATCGTGGTAATGCGCGTAGACGCCACGATAACGGCGGAGGATGTGGTCGAGCATTGCCGCCTCCACATCGCATCCTACAAGAAGCCGAAGATCGTGACGTTCTGCGATGCTTTGCCGCGGCTGCCTAATGGCGTGCTGGATCGGGATCAGGCGGATGCGATGTGGGGCGGTGGTGGTTACCCCTCCGCGCATTAGGGCGGCCGCACCCATCGCCTTTACAAATTATACCAACCCCTGAAAAGACTGGGGAGCAGTGCCTGCCCCCAGTCCCTGTCATTATTTTGGGGCAAACCAATCGACGGGGGGTTTGGGGGGGATGGCACATCTCCCCCAACCTTCTTCTCTATCGACTATGTGTCAGTCTCAGTAGTACTACATCGTTCGCGCGATCAGCATCTTCATAATCTCGTTCGACCCACCATAAATCTTCTGAATGCGCGAATTGCGGAACATGCGGGCGATCGGGTACTCGTTGATGTATCCGTAGCCACCGTGCAGCTGCAGGCACTGGTCCACGATCTGCCATTCCACGTCCGTCACCCACATTTTGGCGATGGCGGAGGTGGTACCGTCAAGCTCGCCCTTCAGGACTTTGGCGATGCAGTCATTGACGAAGGTCTTGGCGACCACCGCCTTCGCCTTGCACTCCGCCAGCTGGAACTGCGTGTTCTGGAAATCAAAAATTGCGTTGCCAAAGGCCCGCCGATCCTTGGTGTAGCGGATGGTTTCCGCAATGGCACGGTCCATCGTCTCCACGCCGGCGATGGCAATCATCAGCCGCTCGCGCGGCAGTTCAGCCATCAGCTGGTAGAAGCCGCGGCCTTCCTTCGGACCCAGCAGGTTATCGGCGGGCACCCAGACGTTGTCGAAGAACAGCTCTGATGTGTCCTGCGCATCGTTACCAATTTTGTCGAGCTTCTTGCCGCGGCTGAAGCCGTCGGCGTCGTTTGTGTCCACGACAAGCAAGGAAACCCCGCGGGCACCCGCGGACGGGTCGGTCTTGGCGGCGACCACGATGAAGTTGGCGACATGACCGTTGCTGATGAAGGTTTTCGAGCCGCTGATGCGGTAGCCGTTGCCGTCGCGCGCCGCGGTGGTGCGAATTGCGGCCAAGTCGGAGCCGGCACCGGGTTCGCTCATCGCAATGGCAGTAACGTATTCGCCCGAGCAGAGCTTGGGCAGCCAGCGGGCCTTCTGCTCCTGCGTCGCATGGCTCTGGATGTAAGGCAGCACGATGCCATTGTGCAGCTGCAGGGCGAAACCCTCGACATCGTTGCGGACGATTTGCTGGAAGATCACCACGTCGTGCCGGAAGTCGCCGCCGGCGCCGCCATACTCCTCCGGTATGCTGACGCCGAGTAGTCCCGCCTTGCCGGCTTGGCGCCAGATTTCGCCATCAACCTGGCCCGCGTCGCGCCACGCTTGAACCCGCTTCGGAGGCACCTCACGCTGGAAGAACTTTGCGACAGACTCTCCGAAAAGGGTGATTTCAGGTTCCAGCATGAAGTCAGGTTCGACGACGTTCAATGCGGACATCAACGCGTCTCTCCTGAGGGCTGTTCTGGACCGACATCCAGGGCGGGTCGGCGTTTGCGGGATAGCAGATACATGGTGACCCTCGATAAATAAAGACTATTCATCGCCGGCAAGCACACCGATAAGGTCTCGCGGCGGTCGGCTCGTGCTCAGGTTAACCACGGGCACAAGATGCCTTGGGCCGTGCACCCCAACAAACCCGCGTCCATATCCGGCTCGCCTGGATAGATGGCGGGGAGTTTTTGGGGCGATGGCACGTCTCCACCACACGTTCCGAACCAAGAACCTACGCGTAAGTGAACCGGCATCGTCCGGCAGCGGTCAGCAGCCGCCCAAAACGCATCCCCGGAAAATGCGGAGACGCGACATGGACGGAGCCATCTGCGATTTCGCCAATCACGTCCATCTTGGTCCGATGGGCGAGGTCCTTGTCGAGGTCGGCCATCAGACTGAACTGCGTGTCGGTCATTTCCAGCGGACAATGCACCACATCACCAAGTATCATCGCCCGGCACTCTCGCGACGAGACGATGGTGATGCTGCTGCCCGGCGTGTGACCGGGGGTATGACGCACATCAATTCCCGGCGCGATGGTCGTATCGCCGCTCCACAGCTTGATTTGATGCAGCGCCGGGGCCATTCGAATCTTGGAAGACTCAACGCCGAACATGACCTTGGTCCCGGTCTCGTCTGGCGGCGCGTCGCCCAGAAAATAGGCAGCGTCCGCCTCGTGCACCCAGATATCGGCATTGCGAAAATAGGACTTTTCATCACGAGACACCCAGCCGACATGATCGCAATGAACGTGCGACAGGATCACGTCGGTCACCTCTTCGGGCGCCACTCCCGCGGCCAGCAGGCTCTCTTCCAACCGGCCGTGGTGGACAATGGTCCTGGCCAGGTTGCGGCGGCGCATGGCAACGAATTCCTCGTCCCGGCCGAAGCGGCGCCACATGTTGTCGAAGGCGTTCAGCAGGGCTGGGTCGCAGTCGACCCCGCAATACACACCGTCATGCCCAACGGGTGGACCGAGCCCCGCGTCCAGCAGCACAACGCGGCCGCCGGTGCGTACCAGGAAGGCCCCCAATTGGCTGATGAAGGTGTCGTTGCCGGGGATATAGTCGCGGTGCTCGGCGGTATCGATGCCGTTCTGCCGGATCTGCGGCGGTTCGGGAATTATCAAATGGCCGTCGTGCAGCGGAATGATCTCCAGATCTCCGATCTTGAGAGGATATGTGTCCATAAAGCCCGCTCCGCCTTGAAATTCAGGGTGTGAAAACGTATCCGGCGAGCGCGCCACCATCCACCGGGATACAGGCGCCGTTTACGAACGAGGCGTAGTCGGACAGAAGGAAGGCGGCGACCTGAGCCGCCTCGTGCGCGTAGCCACCGCGGCCCATCGGATTCTGGCCCTTGATGCGCGCGGCCTCCTTCTCGGCCATAGAAGCCCGCTCAGGAGTGACGATCAGGCCGGTATGAATCATATTGACCCGGATTCCGCGCGCGCCGTAATTCACCGCTGCCGCCCGTGTCAGTGCTGGAACGGCGGCCTGCGAGACGGCTGCGTTTGGATAGTGGCTCGGCACGCGTTCGGACACGATCGTGCCGTTGTTGACGATCGAGCCGCCGCCGCTGCGCAGCATCGCGCCGGCCTGGTGCTTTACGCACAGCATCATGCCTTTAATCTTCACGTCCCAAAGGTATTGCAACTCATCAATGTCGATGTCATCGAAAGCAATGCGCGTTTTCTGTTCCACACCGGCATTGTTAAACGCGCCATCCAGCCGTCCAAAAGCTGTTAGGCTGTGTTTCACAAGACGGCTTACGTCAGCCTCGATGGAAACGTCTGCCTGTACTGCGACGGCGGCGCCTCCGCTTGCCCGGATGCGCGCCGCATGCGCGTCGACGAGGTCTCCGCGTCGGGCGGCCAATACAACCTTGGCCCCCGCGCGCGCGTAACCAAAGGCTGCGGCTTCGCCGATTCCCTGACTGGCGCCGGTCACAATGATGACCTTTCCGGCAAGGTATCCGTCAGGAACGATCCGTATTGTCTCGATAAGCATGCCTTGTGGGTCTCTCTGCCGATGAGGACGTAACAGTCAAAGGTTTGCAGGACGGCGAGGAGCCAAAGCCACGCGCGTCAGGGATCGGTAGCCCGCCACGGGCAGCTGCGACCAGAAAGCCCGGAAGTCGCCGGTTGATGAACACCGCCGGGCCAATGCCTGCAATGAGGCGCAATGCGTAAATGCGGCTGGCTGAACCGGTAGAGGTGGCTGTCCTGAGGCATCGCCCACGTTCCGCATCCTGTCCGGCCTTTGCAGAAAGGGCGGTCTGCGACCGCCTGCTCGAAGCCTTACTGCATAAATAAATACCATTCATCTTTCAATGGCTGGATGATATATTCTTGCAAAAGGCAAACGGGTGGGCGTCACGTGGCACAGTTCACGATTTCTGGATTCGGCGGGGTAGCGCTGGCTGTTGAGGATTGGGGCGAGCAGGACGAGCCGGCCGTCGTGCTGGTGCATGGGCTCGGCCAGAACCGGGCGAGCTGGAAGCGGACCGTTCGCGACCTGGTGGAGGCGGGACGGCGCGTCGTGACCTTCGACCTTCGCGGGCACGGCGCAAGCGGCCGTCCACCCGACGGGCGCTATGACCTTACCGCCTACGCTGGAGACTTGGTTGCGGTGCTGGACAGCCTGCCGACGCGGCCGGTGGTGGTGGGCGCCCTGGTCGGCGGGTGGATTGCCGCGGTAGCCGTGGGCGAAACGGCCGGGCGCCTCGCGTCAGGCCTGGTGCTGGTGGAGGCTGCGCCCTGGCTGGACGACACGGAATCTCAACGCCTGGAGGAGGCGCTGCGCAGCCACGATGCCGGTTTCGCAAATCTGGAGGACGCGGTCTCGGCGATGACGGACCTGCATCCGAAGAGGCGGCCGCCGAAACCTGAGACGATTGCCGCTCGGCTGTCCCGCGGCCCGGACGGCCGGCTGCGCTGGAATTGGGAGCCGCGTGCACTGGGCAGCATAGACTTGGCAGAGGTGATCGCACGGGTTTCGGCGGCCCTTCCACGCGTGACGCTCCCGGTCCTGGCCATACGCGGCGGCCGGAGCGACCTGGTGGATGCCGAGGCGGCGGCGCGGTTGGCCGCGCTGATTCCGCAAGCCGAGCAGGCCGAAGTGGAGGGCGCTGGTACCTTCGTGGCCAGCGATCGGACGGACCGTTTCGACGCCCTGCTGATTGAATTCCTGGAACGGCGTCTGCCGCGGAAGCCCCTGGCGTTCAGCGCGGGGAGCGACGCCCGGACGCTGCGCGATGCGCTGGGCTGCTTCGCCACCGGGGTCACTGTCGTAACCACCCGCGCGCCGGACGGCACGCCGGTCGGGCTGACTGCCAATTCATTCACGTCGGTGTCGCTCGACCCTCCTCTCATCCTCGTGTGTCTGGCGAGAACAGTGGGAACGTTAGAGATTTTCCAATCGGTCGCTCACTTCGCCATCAACATTCTGCATATCGGCCAGCAGCCGGTGTCGGACCGCTTCGCGCGTAAGCAGGAGGATCGCTTTGCGGCGACGCCTCACGAATGCTGGAAAAGCGATGTGCCGATCTTGAGCGGAACGCTCGCGAGTTTTGAGTGCCGGCGTCATGCGGTGCATGAGGGCGGCGATCACGTCATTCTGGTCGGCCTGGTGGAGCGGGTTCAGTTCGAGCCGTCGCGCGATCCGCTGTTGTACTTTCGCGGCAGATATCGGCGGCTGCATTTCTCATGAGGGCGTCCCACGAGGGTGTATTTAACTGAATGCGGCTGCTCGCGGCAGGTGGCGGTCCCGCGGTAGCCAATCCTCTCCGCGATCGAATGGGTTACGCTTTCAGGATGTTGCCTGCACCGATGTGATCGTCACAGCTACATTCGACATGAGTGGCTGCCCGGTGTAGGGATCGCGCTCGAACTCGAACGACAAAAGCCGATTTACGGCGGAGCCGGTCCGGGCTGTATCTTCCGTCATCGACGGAGCATCACCGAAACAGTGCTGCATGGACACGGTGCCGCGCATGATCGTGCCATCGGCATGCGCGATTGCCCGTATGCTGCCCTGGGCGGAACAGATCTCCACCTCGCGACCGTCCTCCGCGCCGAGCAGCGCCAGATCGTCCGGGTGAATGAACAAGGGGTTGTAGAAACGGCCGCGATTGATCTTTCCTATGTTGTAATTCGAGTTCACCTGCAGTCCCCGGCGATTGAGGAGGCGAAACTCGCCCGCCTGAGGCTTCTGCCAATACTCCGTGCTGACTGCGGAAAGATCGTTCATCATCTGGCCGTTTCCAACGTCCAGCCTTCCAGTCCAACCTTCATCCCTTGGACCAATCGTAATTGGTTCACTCGGCGGAAACAAAGCGCCGCTTGGGTGCTTCTTGACCTCGGAGAGCGGTACGCGAGACGTCGAGGTCCAGAGCTCCAGCACTTCGTCGTGTGAAGGTCGTCTGGCCATGTCGACCTTCGGATACGTAATCCCTTCGCGCGGTGGCCCGATCTGAAACGGCTGCGCGCCGACCCACGACAAGGGCACGCCGAGACGTTTTCCTATTTCGTAGAAAACCTCCCACTCCTCAATTAGATCCGAACCCTGTGGACGTTCGGCGACAGCCGGCGTATATTGCGCCCAAGGCAGGGCGTAGCCGGAATAGGCGTTGGCATACCCGACAGTGGCCGAACTCGCAGTTTGATAGCCCGGAATTTCCAGGCACATCGTCGATGCAAACACGTGGGTGGAACGTCTGGCGGTCTGCGACATCGTCACATCGAAGCTGACCAGGAGCTCCAAGGCGTCCAATGCTTCCAGCGTCCGCTTCTGGTCGGGCCAGCCAACCACCGGGTTGCCACCCAGGTTAAATAAGGCCCTGACCTTGCCGTCACTGGGAAAAAGTATTTCATCGGGCAGATCGGCTACCTGCAAACCCGCAAGCGAGTCGGCGCGGCCGCTCGCTTTAAGGACCTCGCCGAACCCATAGGCCGGGACCGGTGGCCATGCCTGCGCCTTGAAGCTTGGAATTGGTGCCAGCGGTGCCGGCGCCGTGAAGGCTTCACCCTCACGCAGGTAGTGTCCACAAACCGTATCCAGACAGAGGACGAGATACTCAAGCAACGTGCCGCGCGCTGCACCCATGTTGCCACCCGTGCCGGCGACCACGTAGCCGCGGCGGGCGCTGCCGAACCAACGTGCCGCCGTCACCAGATCGTCGGCACCTATGCCCGCCCTGTGCGCTACGTAATCAGGGGTGAAGGCGGCGACCTGCGATGCCAATGCGTCAAGACCCTTGACGTTGGCGGCAATGAAGGCCCTGTCGATTAGACCCTCTTCGATAATGACGTGCAACAGGCCGGCAACAACGGTGACATCCTCGCCGGGACGGAGTTGCAGGTGGAGCGAGGCGAGCGCTGCTGTCTCGGTGCGACGCGGATCAATCACGATGGTCTTGCCGCCACGTGCATGGATGGAACGCACACCGTCGCGAGGCACGCCAGAAGGTATGCCCTTATACGATACGAGCGGATTTATGCCGATCCAGAGCGCCACATCGGGATCCACAAATCCTTGTGCGGGCGCCATCCAGTAGCCGTGCAGCCCAGCGGCGACGTGCTTGCCGGGCTGATCGATCGTGTTGGCGCTGAACAGCATTGGCGAACCGAGTTCAGTCAATAGCGATCGTGCAAGCCCGTATGACGGGACGCTCTGGACGGATTGCGTGCCGCAATAGAGCGCCACGCTACGCGGTCCGTGCCGATTAATTATTATGCGCAATGTCTCCGCTACTTCATCGATCGCCTGCTCGGTCGTGATCGGCTGGAAGCGACCATTGGGCATTCTCTTCACAGGCCGCAGCAGGCGGGCCGCATCATTGTGCAATTCCGGCAGCGCCCGGCCCCGGCGGCAGGTATATCCGCGGTGCAACGCCGCCTGCGGGTCGCCCATCACGCGAACGGGCCGGCTTCCGTCGAGTTGGACCAGGATGGGGCAACGATTGAAGCACAGCCGACACGTGGAATGCACAAATCGGGACTGTGCCGGAGAATTCGGCGGTACCGCAATGCCTGAGGCAAAGGTGGCTTCCTCGTGGCGCGCCTGGTGCTGGGACATCACCGTCGCCTCATTGCCCCGCTATTGCGGCACCCAGCATGTCGCCAAGGGTCACGAATTTGCTGCGCGAGCGTCCCCGACTCTTGCCAAGGAGCAATTCGGCTGCATTGATGCGCGACCAGGCCGCAAAATCCAGTATGTGCGGCACTCTCCCCGCCATGAGCACTTTGAAATGCTCCTCCGTTTTTGCTGGCGCGGGCAGTAGGCCCGCGGCAAGGTCATCCAGGAGCGTGTTGACCGTTTCCGCTGAACATCTTTTGTTTGCGCCGAGCACGCCTGTCGCTCCACGCTTGATCCAGCCCGCACAATAATACCCGGTGAGCGCCGTTGACGTCACCGGGTCCATGACTCTTCCGCGCAAATTTACGATCGTGCCTGAAGCTTCGTCGAAAGGCAGTCCCGGTATCGGGAGACCTCGATAGCCGATGGCGCGAAGCACGAGCGAGGTCTTGATGGTTTCCGTTTCGCCGGTCGGCAACATTTGTGCCGAGTCGCCCTCGGCGGCAGCAACGTAGCGCGTGAAGGTGATTGCCTCAA
Organism: uncultured Acetobacteraceae bacterium; assembly: GCA_964252525.1. Lineage (GTDB taxonomy): Bacteria > Pseudomonadota > Alphaproteobacteria > Acetobacterales > Acetobacteraceae > CAJCIS01. Next base: position 13,003 of record CAXUNZ010000011.1, on the reverse strand, counting down.
CGCGGTCATCGCCATCAATCGAAACCGGGACCATGAAGTAGCGCAGGTTGATACGACGATCCGCAAGCGGCCGCGGCACGGCTGCCTGCGCGGCGATCTCAAGTTTCAATGCGTCGTGCGAAGCCCGCCGCGGCAAGGTGTTCACCTCCTCCGCGCGCGTCACGAGCGATACGCCTTTAAGATAGGTCAGAGCGAGAAGCTCGGAGAGACTATAGGCGGCCGCTTCCGGCCCGCGGCGAGCCGCTATGGTGACATCCCGCACACCGCTCTTCTCAAGCGCGGCTATGGCGTGATGGGCCATGTCTGTCCGATCAAGATCCCCAACGTCACAGACCAGCATTCTTGCAGCATCGATGGCGACGTTACCGTTGCCGATGATGACGACGTGGGCCCCGTTCAGATCCATGCTTAGGCCGGCATGGTCCGGATGGCCGTTGTACCAGCCCACGAATTCGCGAGCCGAGTGGCAACCTGGAAGGTCCTCCCCTGGTATGCCGAGACGACGATCACTTGTGGCGCCAGCCGACCAGATGATGGCGTGATGATGCGCGGTAAGTTCGGCGAGAGTCACGTCGCGGCCGACCTCGACGTTGAAGAAGCACGTCACTTCCGGACGCGCGAGCACGGTATCGAACAATGCCCCGATACCGCGTGTCTTGTGGTGATCGGGTGCCACTCCGGCGCGGGCGAGGCCATGAGGTGAAGGCAGGCGCTCGAACATCGAGATACTCACGCCGCTTAGCTCGAGCAGCGCGGCAGCAGCATAGCACCCTGCCGCGCCCGCGCCGATGATTGCCACGCGAAGGGATACCCTTCCCTCCGGCAATTTGTGCGACCTAACGGCAAGCGGTGTTGCGTCTTCAATCGGATGACGCGTGAAATACTCGGCGTTGATGCGAAGGTAAGGCTGTTCTTGGCGCGGCAGGTAATAATCAACCTCAATGGCATCGACGGGGCAGACATCCAGGCAGGCACCGCAATCGATACAGATATCCGGGTCGATGTAGAGCTGCTCGGCAGAGGTGAATTGTGCGTCGCCAGGCCGCGGGCGTATGCATTGGACGGGGCAAACGTCGATACAGCTTGCGTCTATGCAGCACGACTGGGTAATGACGTGGGTCAAGGCTTGATCGATGCCATCGTAGCCTGCCTCTACGACATTTCAGGTGTTCAGGAAGTTGAGCGGAAGACCAGGTTCCGGCCATTCGGCGCGCAAAATCTGGCCGCGCCCGGAACCGGTGATGTAGGCCGTTCGTAATTCCGCACCACCGAAACAAATGTTGGTAATGAACGGATCGGGTAGAGAAACGTGCTCCACCTCGCCGAGCGCGCTTACGGTCGCGATGCCGCCTGTCCCGATCGTTGCCACGCATAAAGACCCCGATAAGGTCAGCGCCATGCTGTCAATTTCCATGTGGCCCGGCATGCGAGCCAGGTGGTGGATCGGGAGATGCGGTGCGGTTGCCATCCTGATTTGCCCGGGCGCCGCAAGGTCGAAACGCCATATCCGAGCCGGGTATGTGTCCGACACGTAGAGCGTTTGCTCGTCGGGCGACAATCCTATTCCGTTGAAGGAGATGCCGCCAAAAAACTGCTCGCTGATTGATGTGCCGTCGCATGTGGCGTAATAGATCCCCGACATCGTCCGCTCGCGACCGACCGGCCGCCCCATATCGGTAAACCACATGCCGCCCTGCCTGTCGAAGACGATGTCGTTGGGCGAACTCAATCGGTGCCCGCCGCAACGTTCGTAAATTCGTTCATGATGGCCGGTCGTGAGATTGACGCGATCGATATAGCCACCCTGATAGTTGGGCGGGAGCGGGCCGAAGACCAAATCACCTTGCACGTCCCTCGTGATGTCCGCGCCGCCGTTGTTGCAAATGTAAACTGACCCGTCCGCCCCCACGGCCGCGCCGTTTGGACCGCCGCCCGTATTGGACACCACCTCAATACGACCGTTCCCCCAGGCACGGGATAGGGTTCCGCGCGCGATATCCACAAACAAGACCGATCCGTCGGGCATCGCAATCGGTCCTTCGGGGAACTGAAGCCCCTCCGCTATCACGTCGATTTTCAATACGCGCCTCCCGCTCGCGGCAAAAACGGCTGACGGCGGTCAATCGACCTCCGCGCTTGCGAAGTTACGATGGCGCGATCCAGCCCAGGACTTGCTTCTGTTCCGGTGTCAGCTTTGGCCCGACACGGCGATCATCGACTGCTTGATGGCCGGATCTACTTCGCGCCCGAGCGTCTACCGTACACGCACTTCGACAAAGTAACGCCGCGCGCCCGCGCGCCATATGCTTAATCGCGCCAGAAATGCGGGGTAGCGCGCCAACTGACATGGGTTGCCTGATCGTAAGGCAGTGTCGACCAATGGGCGGTGGAGGCAAATCAGTCCAGGCGGTCGGTTCAGAGATTTGCGTCTCGGAACTTGCGCGGCGATAATCCTGTCCAGCGGGAAAAGGCAAGATCGAAGCTCGCGCGATCGGCATAGCCGAGCTCCGCCGCGATCTGTGCGATCGACAGAGAAGGACGGCGTAGATGTGATTTTGCAACCTCGACATGGGCGCGCATGAGCAAGCTGCGAAAGGTCACGCTGTTTTCGTTCAGTCGGCGTTGGAGCGTTCTGACCGACATGTTCAGGCGCCTCGCCACCGCTTCGACCGTGCCGTGTTTGGCTGGCTGCAGCATCATGACGCGTATGGCCGTCGACACGAGATCGCGTCCTGCGATATCGTCCAGCACCGCGGTGCATTGCTTTACATAATAGTCGTGCAGGTAGCGGTTCCCATAGGGTAGGGGGTCATCGGTCATGCCCGAGGGCCAATTCAACGTGGTGCACGCAGAATCAAACCGGACGGGAAAGCGGAATAAATGTTGGATGACCTTCTTTTCCGGCGCGGATGCGCTTACCTCAAGAAAGAAGCCAGACATGGGCCCCCGCCAAACCTCTTCCAGGCAGGCGCTCAAGGCGCCCAGGTCACGGTAGAGCGTCATTTCGCGCAAGTCGTCGGGCACAGCCGCCAAGCAGAATTCAATGCCGCACAACTTGCCGCCGCGCTCGGCAGGTCTGTAGTCAGTGAAAGTGAAGCATAAATCCTGGGTTTTTCCCGAAATGTTCACCCACTCTCGAAGGTTTGGCGAGGTGCTCAGCGCGATCCCGAAAGTGCCGTAGGCAGGAAGACGATGCCTGCGACCTACCTCTGCCCAAAGATCGGCACGACCCGGCGTCAACGCCAGAAAGGCACGCTCGAAGGCGAGTTCCGCGCGCGCCGAAACGGACCCGGTGGCAGGAAGGCGAGTGGTTGAGTTCAAGTCCAGTATCTCCAGCGCAGGACGCGGGTCGATATTGGCACGCTCCAGAACATCGGACATCACCCCGATAGTAAAAGCGGGGACTTGAAGCGACGCGAGAAGTTCCTCTCGCATGAACCGTTCCTCATATTATTTTGGCCATTCAGCCAGAATTGTCGAGATCTGTCAAGCCAAAGTGGGAGAGCATAGTGGGCGCTTGGTCGATCCAGTATTGCTAGCGCTGAAGAAAGCCATGGCTCTGCCATTTTGGGTTCAGGCCAGACCAAAACAATGTCGCCCGACTCTTGCATCTGAGTCCCGATTCACTCGGGTGTCGCGTCACTTGCCAGGTGCCAATGGCGCCCTTGACCTGGTTGTATTGCCAGTCGGTCTGTTATCCAATTCTATTCGCGTTCAGTGGCAAGTCTCACGTGAAGCCGATCACCCTGTGCGGCGCGTATAGTTCCTCCAAGCGTGCGATTTCCTCCTCGCTCAGCGATAGATCCAGCGCGGTAATCGCGTCACTTAAATGCTGCTCGCGCGACGCACCGATGATGGGTGCCGTCACGCCCGGCTTCCCCATCAGCCACGCCAGCGCGATCTGCGCCATCGGCACCGCGCGTGCCTGTGCCACCTTCTCGACCATATCCACGACGCGCCGATCCGCCGGCTCATCATGGAAGAAGAGGATCGGATTGTTACGATCGGCTGTGGCACGCTGGCTGGACGCATTCCACGGCCGGCTCAGCGCACCCCGCGCAAGCGGGCTCCAAGGG
>CAXUNZ010000011.1:0-8917 GCA_964252525.1 uncultured Acetobacteraceae bacterium | reverse complement strand
GGATGACACCTACCCCGTCCGCGATGCAAAGCGGCAGCATCTCGCGTTCCTCCTCGCGGTATAGTAAGTTCATGTAGTTTTGCATCGATATGAACAACGTCCAGCGATGCCGCTCGGCAACATGCTGCATACGCGAGAATTGCCATGCCGCCATCGAACTTGCGCCGATGTAGCGAACCTTACCGGCCTTTACGACGTCGTGGAGCGCCTCCATTGTCTCCGCAATCGAGGTTGCATAGTCGAACCTATGAATTTGGTAGAGGTCTACATACTCCATTCCCAGCCGTGAAAGGCTGGCGTCGACTTCGCGCATGATCGCTTTTCGGCTGAGGCCGGCAGCATTCGGGCGGTTATGAGATGCAAAGAATAACTTGGTCGCGACAACGATTTCGTCGCGTCGGGCAAACTCTTTCAGCAGGCGGCCGGTAACCTCTTCCGAACTTCCGCCGGAGTAACTGTTGGCAGTGTCAAAGAAGTTGATCCCGGCTTCAACGGCGCGTCGCATGATGGGCCGTCCGGCATCATCGTCAAGTGCCCAGGTATGACCGCCGCGTGCGGGTATGCCAAAACTCATGCAGCCTAGGCAAAGACCTGAAACATCAAGGCCAGATCCGCCAAGCTTGCGGTATCTCAAGGTGTTAATCTCCAGATGTAAGCGGAAGCTGCCTACGTATCTTGAAATGGTTCCTGCATGCACTCGACTGAGAAGGGAACGATTAAGTCGTATCGGCCCTCTCGGACATGATTTGTCCACGCCGGGTTGGCCAGGATGATTCGGGCTATGGCGACAAGATCAAAATCACCACGGTCGAACATTTCCATCAATCGGTTGAGGCGGACCAAACTTTGCGTTGTTAGCGTGGAATTTGCCTTGCTGGTGCTGTTGCTGGCACCTTTCCGTTCAAAGTCCGTCACGACCAGTTCGCGGTCGATCCCAATTGAGCCGACGGTAATCGTTGGCTTCCCTGTGATCTTCTTCGCCCAGCCGGCGATGTTCATATCACTGTCTGGAAACTCCGGCTCCCAGAAACGACGTGTCGACGTGTCGATCACATCGACGCCAGCATCGACGATTGGGCTCAACACCTGCTCGAGTTCGGCGGGGGTTTCTGCCAGCCTGGCGGCGTAATCCGTTACTTTCCATTGCGACATTCTAAAGAAGATCGGGAAGTCCGAACCGACGCGTCGGCGGCACTCGCGCACCACCTCCGCGGCAAATCGGCTACGCCGCTTGATGTCGCCGCCATAGTCATCGGTCCGCCGATTGGTTTCTGCCCAGAGGAACTGGTCGATAAGGTAGCCGTGAGCGCCGTGGATCGCCACCGCGTCAAAGCCGAGGCGCTGCGCAGTCTCCGCAGCATCGCCAAAAGCTACGACAACATCCTCGATTTCCTTGATTGTCATTGGTTCGCCGCGTTTCCTCGCTTCGCCGCGCCGAGTTGAGGGATCGGGTTTAGGGGGAAGGTATATGCCGGAGGGACTGATCGACGGCAGGTAGGGGTTCGGCAGCGCATCGTGCTCGCGCTGGAACCCCGCGTGCCAGATTTGCGGCATCATCTTGCCACCGGCCGCTTTGACGCTTTTGATGATATGCTTCCAGGACTCGAGAGCGGCGATACCGTGAAACTGGGTACAGAGCACGTCCCAGGCCGCGACGGGGTGGGGCACTGCCGTCGCGTCGCTCACGATCAGCCCCACTCCGCCTGCCGCGCGGCGTGCATAGAATTGGGCCATTCCCGGCCGATGCACCCCGCCAAGCGAGTTCTGGTGTCCCATCGGCGCCATGACGACGCGATTGGGCAAGGTAAGCCCCCGGACCTTGAATGGCTGGAAGAGGTTTGAAAGATCAGGCTGTCCTGAGGAGGCGGCAACAGCTACCAAGTTGGTCATCTTTCCTGTCTTCCTTATCGTCATTACGGGCGCGGTCATTTAGGGCGCGAGAAAGCAACTGGTCCATCGCTGTTAGAAGTGCAGGCTGGCGCGAGGTCAGCGCAGGTCTTTCGTTTCAGGCTCGCGCATATCGGGCCAGAAAGCAGGCCGCTCGTTCTCAGGGCCATCTTTGACCAGCAACTCTTTCCAGCCGCGTCCATAAGGGCCAAGAACGATGTTGCGGGCTTGAATTTTGGCGATGCGCCAACCTGAAGCAGTTCTGATGAACTCATCCTCGTAGATCGCCGTCGACCAGATCTCATTGCCGTTCGCGTCGACGCCCATGAATATCAGGTGCCATGACCCGGTCGCATGATCGCCGTCAACAACGATCCTGGGGTTAGTGATCACGTGATAGCCGAACGGCATTGTGCGCGAAAAAGAACCCCAGACTTTTCCGATTGCATCCCGGCCGGTCACGATTCCCTGGCTGCTGGAGTACCACGATCCGTCTTCGGCAAAGAGAGGTGCAACCACGTCAGGGTCACTCGATTTCGGGTTGAATGACCAACCTCCGTCGGCACCGTCAAGGTAGCTGGCCTTCAGGTTGGCAATGGCGTGAACGTCCTCAAGCCGGCGAACGCGATCCTCTAATGATTGTGTCATTGGCTCTCTTTCCACGCTTGATTTGCTTGATCGTGTTGCACCAAGTCCGGCCAGTCTTCTGGATGTGACGGTTCAAGAACTTCGCTGGTGCGCTGCGGGTCGTAGGCCTTGAGCCTAGTGAAGTCGCCGCGAGCAACGATTTGCGGCCAACACGGGTTCGCAAGCAGAATTCGTCCGGCAGCTATCAGGTCGAAATCGCCACGCTCCAGCATCTCGATCAATGCGCCAAGGTTGTCCTGGCTTACCTCAGTTGCGGTATGCTCGCTCACTCGTCCCTTGACGAGAGGACCCTCCAGTCCGACGGAACCCACCGCCATGGTCCGCCTACCGGTGAGCTTCTTTGCCCAACCGGCCAAGTTAAGCCTGCTTCCTTCAAACTCAGGCAGCCAGAAACGACGCATGGACGCGTCGAAAATGTCCACTCCGGCGTCGGCCAAGGGAACCAGAAGCCGTTCAAGCTCCATCGGGTTGGCGGCAAGCTCCTGCCCGAACATCGAACCCTTCCATTGAGAAAAACGCAGGAGAATGGGGAAATCCGGACCGACGATGGAGCGGATCGCGCGCACCAGTTCAACGCCGAAGCGCACGCGGTTTTCAGGCGGGCCTCCATAGGCGTCGGTCCGCTTGTTCGTTCGGGTCCACAGAAATTGGTCGAGGAGGTAACCGTGTGCACCATGTATGGCAACACCGTCGAAGCCCAGTCGCTTGGCGTGGCCTGCGCCGGTCGCAAATGCCGCAACAACGTCGGCAATGTCGGTCTCGGTCATGGCGCGTGGCTGGCTCTTACCGACGACCGATGGCGCGATGCTCGGCTCCTCCGGATTTTCCGTTTCCTCTCTCACCCTATATAGGCCGGTATGCCAAAGTTGCGGAAAGATACGTCCGCCGCACGCATGCACGGCATCGACGACGAGCTTCCAGGCATCAAAGGCCTTTTCACCGTAGAAGTGCGGCACCTTGGCCGTATGATGCGCCACATTGTGGCCGACCGACGTTCCCTCGGTAATGATCAGGCCCGCGCCCCCCGCAGCGCGGCGGGCATAATAGGCTGGAGCTTCTTGCCCATGTACACCCCCGGGCGCGAACTCACGGGTCATCGGCGCCATGACAATCCTGTTCGGCAATTCGAACCCCGAAAACGCCAATGGTTGAAACAGCGCGGAAACGTCCAGCGCGGCTTCGCCGCCGCTCTGCTTGCCGGCGACTGTCAACGTGCTCGCCCCCAAGCAATAGACAGCGCTTCGCCGCCGGTCCCAGCGCAAAATCGCCTTGCCGAGGGTGACATCGGATTCTTGTCTCGGCTCATTGTCTTGTTAGCTTGACAATGAGGACACGATCGGCAGCAAATGAACCGATATACAACGTGTCATTCAATCGAAGTGCGACCGAGGCACCTCCAATCAGTCCGGATGAATCCTCAAAGAGCAGTTTGCTCTTGCCCGATTTCGGGTTCCACTGCATCACCTTAAGACCGCTCGTACACGACGCCGCCTCCTTGAGGCAGGAGGTGAACTGTTCCATGGTGGGCAGCCCTGCCGCAATCAAGTCGCCGCTCGTGGCCACGCTGATGTTGTCAGGCAAGAAATCCAAGTCCAGAAGCGCGCTGGTCCTTGCACGCGATACGTCGTAGGTGCGCAATTGCCGGCCGGTCCATGCCGCAAACCAGATCGTTTTACCATCCGCGCTAACCTGGATGCCGTTGTTGAAGGGAGCGTCGGAGCCGGCAAGTTTATGCAACGGCCGATGCGGTGACCAAGCGACCAGGTAGCCCGTGTCACGTCCCGTCAACACGCTGGCAAGCCCGCCTGGCCGCAGGCTGCCATCGGGCAAGTACACCGCGGGCTTATCGAACATAACGGTGGCGACAAAGCCACCATCAGGCGTGTTGGCGACATCATTGAACATGCCGCGACCGGAGTTGGCAACGCAACCGCGCCAAGCCGCAACCGGCTGACCCGCCTGTTGCATCAGCTGATAGAACTCGATCGTCTCGCCGTGGGCGTGATCGACAACAAGTAACTCTATGCCGCCACCCGGTCTCACTGAAAGATGGATGCCGTGTGGTTTGAATGTTGCGGCCTCGCCAGGATCGGAGCAATTCTGATCGCCCCATATGGAACCATGGTCGCGGGGCCGCGGCAGCTGGGTCACAACCCGGTTCGCGATGTCGAGCATTGCGAGCGCACCGGGCATGTTCGTCAGGCCTGGCGTTTCGCTCATCACGAGGTGCCGGCCATCCGGCGTGGCCTCCAGGTCTTCCGGCGCATGAATGCCGCAGATCACGCTGACCCGGGCTTGAAGTGCCGGAGCGATCAGAGGTGCAGGATTGCAGGTAGACGCAGCATGAGCCGTAGCCACGCACAGCCAAGCTGCTAGGGCGGCAAGACTGAAACTCCCGTTGCTCAAGCCAGAGCGATGCCGCCACTTCGTCGCATTATCAGACAACGGGCGCAAGGATTCTGGGGACGCGGCATACGGAGGCGTCGGATGCCGCCCTCGCGCTCGTACATCGCGTCGTTGATTCACCCGCATTGGGTCACCACGAAGGCATCGGCGGTGTTTTGCCAGCTGGTATGCCGCCGATGGCTCCTGCGAGCGGAGGATAGTGGCGAGAAATATCACCAATAAAATCCGCATGAATATCTTTCGAGCTAAAACGCCAGTTCCCGTCTTGTTTAGAAAACGAGTCGTGGTAGCGGCCCGCTGCGATGATCTGCAGGGGAAAGTCCGGCAGGCATTGAAGGACCATGAAATAACTACGTGCCTCGGCGGCCCTATCATCTCCAGAAACTTCCACGATCAAATTAGTGATGACATGGCGTGTGCGCGGGCTGCCATCGTAGAGCGACATGGACGCCCTATACCACCGCACAACGGCTTCAGCGCCGGAGTTCAGGCCGCCATTTGATGCGCCGTCGACAAAACACTCCACCGACCCGTTGGCGAACATCTTCGCGATGCCATCGAAGTCTCCGCTGTCGATCGTTTCAGCGTAACAGGAGACCAGATTTGCAACCTCGTCTCGAGAGCTCGCCATGACAGGCCCCTTCTCAGAGATCTAGTTCGCACATGCCAATCAGGCGCCGTGGCGCCGGCGACCGGAAGTGGTTCGATGGCACGGTATCGGGACGGCATTCTGGCTGCCGTGAATGCGAGGCTTCAGGGCAGCGACGTCATACGCTAGAACACCGATGATGCCGGCTGCGGTCAGCGACATGGAACGCAGCATATCAGAAAAGGTGGATCTGCCAGACACCTTTACCTCCCAGGTTTTGACGCCAATTACATGTTGCTGGTCGTCCGGTCGAGATGCAGTTGGCGCGACGACGCGGTTTGGCGCGTTTACCCGCAAAACTGGCGCGTTAAGAGGTTTGCCCACCGGATGATTTAACCTACGAACCGCCTGGTGGTTACGTGACACCAGATCATGGGCCCACTAGGGGGAAGGCAAGGTGCTTACCAAGAAGAGATATATCGGCATTACGCTTTGCTGCGGTTCTGTCTTGTCCGGCCCCGCCGTGGCGCAAACCGTTCCGGCACCGCCGTCGGCTATTCCTGCACCTGGCGCGACAACGAAGGTGGGCTCCGGCACTACCGAGGAGGTTGTCGTCACGGCACGCCGACGCTCGGAGTCGCTCCAGAAGGTTCCCGTGGCGATCATCGCGTTGTCACAGGCAACGCTGCGGCAGCAATCCGTCTATAATGCCTATGATTTGAACAAGACGGTGCCCGGTCTGACGGTGGGTTACACCCAGCCTGGCATCACCAATTTCGCAATACGAGGTCGCGGTCAGAGCTACGGCGCCGCTGCCGGAGACGTGGAGACCTACTTTGCGGATGTGCCTCTAAGCGGTCCTGCAAATGCGCCGGTTCTGCCACTGCAATTCTTCGATTTGCAATCGGTTCAGGCCTTGAAAGGACCGCAAGGCACGCTCTTCGGCCGCAGCACCACGGGCGGCGCGGTGCTCGAGGTCCCGCAAGCGCCCACCCAGGATTTTGGCGGCTATGTTCGCCTGCAAGGCGGCACATATGGCGACTTCCAAGGGGAAGGCGCTATCAACGTGCCGCTGCAGACCGACAAGGCCGCGCTGAGAATCGCATTTTTTGATTGGCAACGCGATGGCTACAGTCACACTACCGCGGGCACCACGGAAACCCTGACGGGTGAGACGTTGCCGTCGCAACGATATAATAACATTGACGAGCAGGAGGTTCGTGCAACGCTGCGCGTGAACCCGACGGACTGGTTTCAAAATTCGACAATTTTCACCTACCATGCCGACGCGAATATCGTCTCGCCCGGAGCTGGCTTTTTGTTGAACGCCAGCCGTACGGGAGAAATTCCAGCGCCCGGGTATCTTACAAGGAGCAACGACACGGACCTGAGGCTTGAGTCCGAGGACTATCACACCTTTGCCTTCATCAACACATCGACGGCAACCCTTTCGGACAACCTGACATTCAAAAATATCCTGAGCTACATCAACGCGCAGGGAAAGGTCGGTTTGGGCCAGGACGACGATGCAACGACGCTGGATACGATTGATCAATTGGGGGCTTCACGTTCAAAGTTGAACCAGCAGATCACGGAGGAGGCTCAGCTGCAGGGCCATTGGTTCGACAACACCCTGACCGGCATCGCCGGCGGCTTGGTGGACCGGAACTATCAGCCCGGTCAACGCGGAGATATTGACATCCAGTCGATTAATTTCGAAGGCCCGTGTGCAACAACGCCAAACTGCAACCGCATCAGCACTGTCTTCGACCAGAACACCATCCATTCCTATGGAGCATACGCATCTCTGACGTATAAAATAACGCCGAAGCTCCGCGTGACGGCGGGCTTCCGGCATAGCTGGGATTTTGTTGCCTTGTATTCGAACAACACGATTGCGGACGTGTTGCAGCAACCCGGAGCTCAGCCGCCGACCGTCGCAACCGGACCTCTTCTGTACTCCAGCAACTCCTTCCAAGGCAACACTTACAATGCCGATGTCGACTATGACGTTACTTCCAACATCCTAGCCTATGCCGGATACCGTCATGGGTACAAGCGCGGCGGCTTCAACCAATCAGCGCTTGGCGATCCCGCAGTGGCAAGTTTTGCACCGGAGAAAGTGGACGATTTCTACATAGGCACAAAAGCCAACTTCCACCTTGGTTCCGTTCCCGTTCGCTTCAACATCGAAGGTTTCTACGACCTCTACCGGGGAAATCAGGTCAGCTACATCGCGCTCAGCCCGCTCTTTCAGCTTGAGACCATCACCACCAACGTCAATGACTCGATCTACCGCGGCTTCGATACGGATATATCGATCGCGCCAACGCCATGGCTCCTCATCACCGGCGCATATAGCTATCTGAATGCGTTCAACACGAGGTGGATCGATACCTCCGTGCCGGCATCCACGGTTGACCTTGCCGCCAATCCCGTGGCGAATGCGCCGGTCAACAAGTTTTCTCTAACGACCAGGTTCCATACCGATCTGCCGGGCAATTGGGGAGACGTCGCCTTCGCACCTACTCTGACATATCAAGGCAGCTTCACCACCGGCGTTGACGACACCGTGGTTCCATTGGCGGCGCAACGCCTCTTCGGCAACTTCAATGCTTCGTCGTTCGGAGGCAATCGTGTGCCGAACTACTTCCTGCTCGATTTCAGGGCCGAGTGGAACCACATTCACGGTTCAGAGTGGTCGATTGCGGGAAATGTGACGAACGCGACAGACAAGACCTTCTTTCTGGGGAACGGCACAACCATCATATTCGGCGTCAACCCATACTCGTATGGGCCGCCGCTACTGGCGACCCTCGACATTACAAGAAGGTTCTGATGCCGCCGATGATCCGGTCTGCAAAGCCGAAAGCCTTTTGACCAAGCGGATGGCCGACACGGCAGGCGGTATGCACCGCAACTTCATCGGCGGGGAGTGGCTCGAAGGCGCGGACTCGCGGCCGAATATCAATCCGTCTGATCTCGATGATGTTGTCGGTGATTACGCATCAGCCGACGCGCCGCAGACAGCGGTGGCGATTGAGGCAGCCCACGATGCATTCGCCGCCTGGGCCCTGTCGAACCCGGAGGTCCGCGCCGACGCTCTTGATCGGATAGGCAGCGAGATATTGGGCCGCCGCGATGAGCTCGGCACCTTGCTGGCGCGCGAGGAAGGCAAGACGCTGCCCGAGGCGGTGGGCGAGGCGGTCCGCGCAGGCCGTGTGTTCAAATTCTTCGCCGGAGAGGCCTTGCGCATGACCGGGGACCGCATGGCCTCGGTACGGTCGGGTATCGATGTCGAGGTCACGCGGGAGCCCGAAGGCGTCATCGGCCTGATCACGCCATGGAACTTCCCAATCGCGATCCCCGCCTGGAAAATCGCACCGG
>CAXUNZ010000010.1:24308-39102 GCA_964252525.1 uncultured Acetobacteraceae bacterium | reverse complement strand
CGGCGTCCTAAAATCGACGGGGGGTTTGGGGGGGATGGCACATCTCCCCCAACTTTTTTCCTACGACGATGTGTCAATCTCAACGCGGACTGGGACGAGTCCAGGCTAGAAGTCCAGGTCTCCGTAATGCGCGGGAGGATCCATGCCGGCGACGCGGTCGGCCAGCAGCGGACGGAAGCAGGGGCGGCTTTTCATGCGCGCGTACCAATCCCGTGCGCCCTGGCTTTGCGACCAATCCACTTCACCGGCAAAATCCAGCGCCGAAAGATGGCCGGCCGCGGCAAAATCGGCCAGCGAAAGGCTGTTGCCGGCAAGCCATTTGCGCGTCTCGGCCAGCCAGCCGAGATAGCTCATGTGCACCTTGAGGTTGGCGTAGCCGATGCGCAGCGCATTGGCGTCCGGATGGCCGCGGCCGCCGATGCGCTTGAGGTATTTTTCGCCGACAAGATTGTCGGTAACTTCCCGCGCGAAGCGGCCGTCGAACCAGGCCGTCAGACGGCGGACTTCGACGCGCTCTGCCAGGGTGCGGCCCATCAGCGCCGTGTCGGGATAGGCTTCCTCAAGGTATTCGCAGATCACGGCGCTGTCGGGGATGACCAGCCCGTTCTCCTCGACCAGCGTCGGGACTAGGCCGGCCGGGTTCATGGCCAGGTACTCGGCCCGGCGTTCCCATGGCTTTTCCAGCTTCAGCTCGAAAGGCAGGCGCCGTTCCAGCAGAATGAGACGGATCTTGCGCGAGTACGGGCAGAGCGGCAGGTGGTAGAGGAGACGCATCGCGGCAGGGTCTAGTGCATGGCTGCCGCACCGCACAAGGCGTAGGGAAGGTCTTCTTTTTTGAAAAAAAAGCAAAAAACTTTTGACTGTTGGCAAAGCCGTGGTCGCAGTGTGTGTCCTAACTTGCAAAAGTTTTTTTGGTTCTTTCTTTCAAAGAAGAACTGCTTTCTTCTGTTCTCGTTCCCCCAGCGGCACAGCCAGATACTGAATGTATTCCCTAGGCACGATCTGCCAGAAATGCTCGCGTTCCTGCTCCCAATCGTGCAACAGCCGTGCGGCGTAGCGGCTGCTCGTTTCGCGCGCGTGTTCCTCGACCAGCGCGCGCAAGGCCGCCTCCCAATGCGGTGAGGCGATGCGTTGCCAGTGCAGGGTGTCCGGATTGACGCGCATCGCGAAGGTGTCCTCCGCGTCATAGACGAACGCCATGCCGCCGGTGAAGCCGGCGCCGAAATTATCGCCCACGGCGCCCAGAATGGCCACCGTTCCACCCGTCATGTACTCGCATCCGTTCGAGCCGCAGCCTTCGATGACCGCGCTCGCACCCGAATTGCGCACGGCGAAGCGCTCCCCCGCGCGCCCGGCAGCGAACAATTTTCCGGAGGTGGCGCCATAGAGCACGGTATTGCCGATGATCGTGTTGTTCTGGCTCTGCAGCTCCGAACTCGGCGAGAGGCGCAGGATGATCGTGGCGCCCGACAGGCCTTTGCCGACGTAATCGTTGGCATCTCCCATGACCTCGATACGCAGCCCTTGCACGGCGAACGCGCCCAGGCTCTGGCCGGCCGAACCGCGCAGGCGCACGGTGACGTGCCCCGGCGCCAGGCCCGCCATGCCATATTGACGCACGATACGGCTGGAAAGGCGCGTGCCGATGGCGCGGTGCGTGTTGCGGATGCTATACTGCAACTGCATCTTCTCGCCGCGTTCGAACAGCTTCTGCGCGTCAGCGATCATTTGCGCGTCGAGCGTATCGGGCACCTCGTTGCGGCCGGCACGCGTGCAGAAGCGCGCATGCGGGCCCTTGTCGGCCTGCGCAAGGATGGGATTGAGATCGAGATCGTCCAGCAGGTCCGAGCCGCGGCTGACCTGCTGCAGCAGGTCGCTGCGGCCCACGATGTCCTCGAACTTGGCAAAACCCAGCGAGGCGAGGATGCCGCGCACATCCTCGGCAATGAAGGAAAACAGGTTGATGATTTTCTCGGGCGTGCCTTCGAATTTCTGCCGTAGCGCCTCATCCTGCGTGCAAACGCCCACGGGGCAAGTGTTGGAATGGCATTGCCGCACCATGATGCAGCCCATCGCCACCAGCGAGGCGGTGCCGATGCCGAATTCCTCGGCGCCCAGCATGGCGGCGATCACGACGTCCCGCCCAGTCTTGATGCCGCCATCGGCGCGCAGGCGGATGCGGTGACGCAAGCGGTTGAGCATCAGCACCTGATGCGTTTCGGAGACGCCCATTTCCCAGGGCAAACCCGCGTATTTGACTGAACTCAGCGGTGATGCCGCGGTGCCGCCGACATGGCCGGAGATCAGGATGGAATCCGCGCGCGCCTTGGCCACGCCGGCGGCGATCGTGCCGATGCCGGAGCGTGCCACGAGCTTGACGCAGACGGTTGCGTCCGGATTGATCTGCTTGAGATCGTAGATGAGCTGCGCCAGATCCTCGATCGAATAGATGTCGTGATGCGGCGGCGGACTGATCAGCGTCACACCCGGCGTGGCATGGCGCAATCTGGCGATCAGCGCGGTCACTTTCATGCCTGGCAACTGGCCGCCCTCGCCGGGCTTGGCACCCTGGGCGATCTTGATCTCGATTTCGCGGCAATTGTTGAGGTACTCCGCGGTCACGCCGAATCGGCCGGAGGCGATCTGCTTGATCGCGCTGGCGGCGTTATCGCCATTGGCGCGCGGCTTCGCCCGCGCGGGGTCCTCTCCGCCCTCGCCGGAATCGCTGCGCGCGCCGATGCGGTTCATGGCAATCGAGAGCGTCTCATGCGCCTCGGGGCTCAGCGCGCCCAACGAAATGCCTGGTGCTATCAGGCGCTTGCGGATTTCCGTGATGCTTTCCACCGCTTCCACGCCGATCGGCGTGCAGCGCTCGCGGCGGAAATCCAGCAGGTCCCGCAAAGCCACCGGCGGCAGGCGGTGTACGGCATCCACGTAGCGGCGATAGGTTTCGTAGCTGTCGCTGCCGACCGCACTTTGCAGCATGTGGATCAGGCCGCCGTCGAAGGCGTGCGTCTCTCCGCTGCGCCGCAGCTTGTAATTGCCGCCGACAGGCAGCGTCACGTAGTCGCTGTGCCAGGCGAGCTTGTGCGTGGCCAGCAAGCGGCGCGCGATGCCGGGCAACCCCACGCCGGAAATGCGGCTCTGCATGCCGGGAAAGAATTCGGCGACCAGCGCGCGCGATAGCCCGATCGCCTCGAAATTGGCGCCGCCGCGATAGGAGGAGATGACCGAAATGCCCATCTTGGACATCGTCTTCAGCAGCCCCTTGTCGATCGCCTTCTTGTAGCGCCCGACGCAATCCTTGAAACTCAGCGCGCCGAACAGCCCGCGGCGGTGCCGGTCGGCGATACTCTCCTGCGCCAGGTAGGCGTTGACCGTTGTCGCGCCCACGCCGATCAGCACGGCAAAATTGTGCACGTCCATGCATTCGGCCGCGCGCACGTTCAGGCTGGTGAAGGTACGCAGCGAACAGCGTACCAGATGGTTGTGCACTGCGCCGGTGGCCAGAATCATCGGGATCGGCACGCGCCCGGGCCCTTGATTCTCGTCGGTCAGCACGACATGGGTGCAGCCTTCGCGCACGCCCTCTTCCGCCGCGCGGCAAATGCGTTCGATGGCGCGGCGCAGGCCGCCCTCGCCCTCCTCGGCATCGAAGATGCAGTTCACGATCACCGCACCCGCGCCCATGGTGCGCATCATCGCCTCGAATTCCGCCGTGGAAAGCACGGGGCTTTCCAGCTGCAGCAGGTCGCACTGGCTGGAATCCTCGTCCAGTACATTGCCCAGATTGCCGAGCCGCGTCTTCAGGCTCATCACGCGCATCTCGCGCAGGCTGTCGATCGGCGGATTGGTGACCTGGGAAAAATCCTGGCGGAAATAATGATGCAGGCCACGGTATTGCGTGGACAGCACCGCCAGCGGCGTGTCATCGCCCATGCTGCCCACAGCTTCGGAGGCTTCCTCGACCATCGGATGCAGGATGGCTTCGAGCTCCTCCAGCGTCATGCCGATGGCGAGCTGACGGCGGCGCAACGCCTCGCCCGTATATCTGATGGGCTCGGGCGCGTCGGTCTTGACGATATGGTCGATCTTCTTGATGTGCGCGGTCCAGGCGCCGAAATCCTGCCGCGCGGCAAGCATGTCGGTCAGCGCCTCGTCCTTGAAAAACAGCCCGCGATCGAGATCGACCGCAATCGTTTCGCCAGGCCCGACATGGCCCTTTTCGATGATGCGGCTTTCCTCCAGCGCCACCATCCCGGTTTCGGAGCCCACGATCAGCAGCCCGTCGGCGGTCATGCTGTAGCGCAGCGGGCGCAGACCGTTGCGGTCCAGCCCGGCAATCACCCAGCGCCCATCGGTGGCGCACAGGGCGGCAGGGCCGTCCCACGGCTCCATCACGGCGTTGCAGTAAAGAAACAGGTCGCGATGCGCCGGCTTCATCGTCGCGTCATTGCCGATGCTGGCGGGAATCATCAGCGCCTTGGCCATCGGCGCGTCGCGGCCGGCCTGCACGAGCAATTCGAAGACGTTGTCCAGCGTCGCGGTGTCCGACCCGCCGGCTTGGATCACCGGCTTGATGTCCTCGATGAACGCGTCCAGACCGCCGGCGGCGAGGCGCGTTTCATGGCTCTTCATCCAGTTGGCGTTGCCGGAGATCGTGTTGATCTCGCCGTTATGCGCCAGCGTGCGCAATGGCTGGGCGAGCTTCCAGGTGGGAAACGTGTTGGTCGAATAGCGCTGGTGGTAGATGGCGAAACGGCTGACGAAACCGGGATCGTTCAAATCCGTGTAGAAATCCGTCAGATGCTCGGCCAGGAACATGCCCTTGTAAATGACGCTGCGGCAGGACAGGGAGCAGATATACAGCTCGGAAATCTGCGCCGCGATCGCCGCCTTTTCGATGCGGCGGCGGATGACGTAGAGGTCGCGCTCGAAGGCCGCGTCATCGCTGCCGGGCGCGTTGCGGATCATGATCTGTTCGATTTCGGGCCGCGTGGCATTGGCCTTTTCGCCGATGCAGGCGACGTCGATCGGCACCTGGCGCCAGCCGTAGATCTCGTAGCCGAAGCGAAGGATTTCGGTTTCGACAATCTGGCGGCAGCGTTCCTGCGCGGGCAGGTCGGTCTTGGGCAGGAACACCATGCCGATGGCGATGCGGCCGTCCCGCACGCGGTCGCCGCCGCGCTCGATCGCGCCCGCAAAAAAGTCACGCGGGATTTCGACGTGGATGCCGGCGCCGTCGCCGGTCTTGCCGTCCGCGTCCACGGCGCCGCGATGCCAGACCGCGCGCAACGCATCGATGCCGGCGCGCACGACCTCACGGCTGGGCTTGCCGTCGAGGGCCGCGATGAGGCCGACGCCGCAGGCATCGTGTTCCTGCGTGGGCGAGTAGGTGTCGCGCAGCCGAGCGGCGTTGGCGTGCCAGGCGGCGATGAAGTCAGACATAAGAAAGACTCTTCCTTTCTGAAGAAAAGAAGCAAAAGACTTTTGAATGTTGGGGTACGCGTTGCGGCAACGCGCCGCTTAAACGAGTAAAAGTTTTTTGGTTCTTTTTTTCAAAAAAGAACATCTTCCCTACTCCGCCGCCACCGCAAACGCCTGCTGCCCCAGATACGCCGCGATCGCTCCCGCCGCGTCGCGCCCATCCCGGATCGCCCACACCACCAAACTCGCCCCCCGCACGATATCCCCCGCCGCGAAAACCCCAGGCAAGCTCGTCTCGAAACTGCGGGGCGCAATCCGCAACGTCCCCCATCCGGTGACCGCCAGCCCATCCTGCGCCCACAGCGCCGGCAGCGGTTCCGGATCGAACCCCAGCGCCTTGATCACCAGATCGGCCTTTTGGGAAAAATGGCTGCCGTTCACCACCTCAACCGATTGCCGCCCGGAGCGGTCGGGCAATCCCAGGCGCATGTGCACGGCGCGTAGCGCTTCGACCGAGGCGCCGCCCATGAACGCCTCGGGCGCGGAGAGCCACTGGAAATGCACGCCCTCCTCTTCGGCATTGGCGACCTCGCGCATGCTGCCGGGCATGTTGGCCCGGTCACGGCGATACAGACATGCCACGGACGCGGCGCCCTGGCGCACGGCGGTGCGCACGCAATCCATCGCCGTGTCGCCGCCGCCGATCACCACCACGCACTTGCCGGCGGCGTTCAGCGTGCCGTCCTCATAGGCGGGCACCGCATCGCCCAGTCCCTTGCGGTTGGATGCAATCAGATAATCCAGCGCCGGCACGATGCCGCCCAGACCCGATCCCGGCCCGCCGATGTTTCGCGGCGCATACACGCCGGTGGCGATCAGCACCGCATCGTGCCGCGCCCGCAACGCGGCGAATGTCACGTCCCGCCCCACCTCCACGCCGAGGTGGAAGCGCACACCCCCCTCCTCCAGCAGCCGGGTGCGCCGCTGCACGACCGCCTTGTCCAGCTTGAAGCCAGGAATACCGTAGATCAGCAGCCCGCCCGCGCGATCGTGCCGGTCATAGACATGAACCTGATAGCCACGCCGGCGCAGTTCCTCGGCCGCCGCCATGCCGCCCGGTCCGGCGCCGATGATGCCGACCGATTGCGCCAGCTCTTGCCGCGGCGCCACCGGCCTGACCCAGCCCTGGCGCCAGGCATGGTCGGTGATGAAGCGTTCGACCGCGCCGATGGTGACGCTGTCGAAGCCGCGTTCAATGACGCAATTGCCCTCGCACAGCCGGTCTTGTGGGCAGATGCGGCCGCAGATTTCAGGGAAATTGTTGGTGGCCTGGCTGATCTCGTAGGCTTCCTCCAGGCGGTTCTCGGCGGTCAGCTTCAGCCAGTCGGGGATGTTGTTGTGCAGCGGGCAGTGCAATTGGCAGAACGGCACACCGCATTGGCTGCAGCGGCTGCTCTGGGAAGCGGCCTCGGCGGTGGCGAAGTCGCGATAGATTTCCACGAAATCGATGTTGCGGTCCGCCGCCTCGCGCTTGGCCGGTTGATGTTGCGGCAGAGTGGGAAACTTCAGCATTGTCTCAGGCATGGCGCGCAGTCTCCCCGGACCCGCGCAAGTTAAGGCAAGTTTACAGCATAAAATCGAGAACAATCTGACAGTTGGGCAGCAGTACTGTCCTGCTGGCAGCCATGCTCCAGAAGCAGTTCCTAAATATACCGATCGAACAGGATCGAAAAGGTCCGAGGCGGATCTATTAGGCTGGTGGCTGCCGTGTGCTACCTTTTCTGTAGCGCGCTAGATAGTCGGGCACGATCAGCTCGATCGGCGTGGGCACAATTCCCAGTTCAGCGAGCCCGGGAAGAGCCGCGCCGGCCACATTGTCGCGTTCCAGCAGAAGAAGCTGGTCACGGGTTAACCCGCTGAACGGCAGGCGCGCCAGCAGCCGCGCGCCGGCCGGCGGCACGTTCACCAGCGGCCGCGCGCGGCCGGTCTGCGCCAGAATCCAGCCGAGAATTTCGCGGAAACTCATGATGCGTGGCCCGCCCAGCTCGAAGACCACGCCCGCCGCGTCGGGCCGGTCCAGGGCGCGCACCACCGCGTCCGCCACATCGCCGACATAGACCGGCTGAAAGCGGCTTTCGCCGGCGATCACGGGCATTACCGGGGCCACGCGCGCCAGCGCCCCGAAGCGGTTGAAGAACTGGTCCTCCTGCCCGAACACCACGGATGGCCGCAGGATCGTGGCGGCGGGGAAGGCCTGCCGCACCGCCGCCTCGCCCGCCGCCTTGCTGCTGGCATAGCGGGAGGGACTGTCCGCATCCGCGCCGATGGCCGAGAGCTGGACCAGCGCCCGTACGCCCGCGGCTGCGGCCAGCCGGGCGACACGCCCCGCGCCCTCGGCCTGGATGCGCGAGAAATCGCCCGCACGCCGTTCGGCCAGGATGCCCACCAGGTTGACGACGATATCGGCCCCGTCCACCGCCCGGACCACTCCGCGGTCATGCCCCACGTCGCAGAACAGCGGCACCACCTGCCCCACGCGGCCCATGGGCTTGAGGAACAGCGCCGCCTCCGGATCGCGCACCGCCACGCGCACGATGTGGCCCAAAGCCGCCAGGCGGCGGACGATGTAGCGCCCCAGAAAGCCCGATCCGCCCACCACGGTGGCCACCTGGCGCGTCTGCATGTCGTCTTTCTCCGGCATCGTCGCCCCCTTCTATGGTGCGGCCCCGCGTGGGCCAAGCCGTTGACGCCCAGGCGGCCGGGGGCTACACGCCCGCGCTTGCCAGGATTGCACCTTGCCCAGGTGGCGGAATTGGTAGACGCGCAGGTTTCAGGTACCTGTGGCCGCAAGGTCGTGGAAGTTCGAGTCTTCTCCTGGGCACCACCACATCAGGCAGGTTCGGGGTGCGCGCAGACGTCATGGCAACGCAATTCACGCCCGCCGGATCGCTGAGCCTGCACCGGGACGATCTGCCGCCCGATATTTCGTTCGGCGAGGCGGTCGCGGTCGATACCGAAACGATGGGCCTCAACCCGCACCGGGACCGGCTGTGCCTGGTCCAGCTTTCGGCCGGTGACGGCACCGCGCATCTGGTGCAGTTGCGTCCACCCTCGCTGGGTGGGCTCGGCTTTGCCGCCCCCAACCTCAAGCGGCTGATGGCCGACACTTCGGTCACCAAGCTGATGCATTTCGCGCGCTTCGACGTGGCCGTGCTTCAGCATTCGCTTGGCGTGACGGTGGCGCCGGTCAAATGCACCAAAATCGCCGCGCGGCTGGTGCGCACGTTCACCGACAGGCACGGGCTGCGCGATCTGTGCCGGGAGCTGCTCGGCGTGGAGATTTCCAAGCAGCAGCAGACGTCGGATTGGGGTGCCGTGGAGCTGACGCCGGAGCAGCTAGCCTATGCGGCCTCGGACGTGCTGCACCTGCACGCGTTGTGGGGAAAGCTGGAGGCGCTGTTGCGGCGGGAGGATCGGCTGGACCTGGCGGAGGCGTGCTTTGCGTTCCTGCCGGCGCGGGGGCGGTTAGACATGCTTGGTTATGAGGCGCCGGATATATTCGCGCATTCGTAAGGCCAAGGGGCTTTGCCCTCTGGACCCCCACTGGGCCTGAGGCCCCAGACCCCCATCTGTTTACCAGTACAACTGGCGGGGTCTGGGGACTTGTCCCCAGCGGGGTCCAGGGGCAGAGCCCCTGGCCTTCCTTAAAGGAGGGCAACCATGTGCGGCATCGTCGGCGTCATCGGCCAGCAAGACGCAGCCCCCCGTCTGCTGGACGCCCTGCGCCGCCTGGAATACCGCGGCTATGACAGCGCCGGCATCGCCACCCTCGTCAACGGCCACATCGACCGGCGGCGCGCCAGCGGCAAGCTGATCCACCTCGCCCACGCGCTGGAGGAACAGCCGCTCGCCGGCCTGACAGGCATCGGGCACACGCGCTGGGCCACCCATGGCGCGCCGACGCAGAGCAACGCCCACCCCCACGGCACCGCGCGCGTGGCTATCGTCCATAACGGCATCATCGAAAACCACGCCGCCCTCCGTGCCGAACTCGAAGATCAGGGCCAGGAATTTTCCACCGAGACAGATACGGAAACCGTCGCCCAACTGGTCGATCTGCACCTGGCCCGCGGCATGGCCCCGCAGGAAGCCGCCGCGGCCGCGTTCGCGCGCCTGGAAGGCGCCTACGCGCTCGCCCTGATCTTCGCCGGCCACCCCGAGCTGATGATCGGCGCCCAGCGGGGCGCCCCGCTCGCCGTCGGCTATGGCGAGGGCGAAATGTATCTCGGCAGTGATGCACTCGCCTTGGCGCCGCTGACCGGCCGCATCGCCTATCTGCATGACGGCGACTGGGCCGTGCTGGACCGCGAGGGCGCCCGCTTCTACGACGCCGCCGGCACCCAAATCGCGCGCGAGATCAAGCGCACCGCCATGTCGGGCGCTTCAATCGGCCGCGGCAATTTCCGCCATTTCATGGAAAAGGAGCTGCACGAACATCCCGCCGTCATCGGCGACAGCCTGCACCGCATGGTCGATCCCGGCACGCGCGCGGTCACCCTGCCGGCGTTGCCGTTCGATCCCGCCAGTATTACGCGCATTTCCATGACCGCCTGCGGCTCGGCCTATTACGCGGGCCTGGTCGGGCGAAGCTGGTTCGAAACGATTGCGCGAATTCCGTGCGACGCAGACGTTGCCAGCGAATTTCGCTACCGCGATCCGCCTCTGCCGAAAGGCGGTCTCGGCCTGCTGGTCAGCCAATCGGGCGAAACAGCCGATACCATGGCCGCACTTCGCTGCATGAAGGCCGGCGGACAGACGATCCTCTCGGTGCTGAACGTGGCCGAAAGCAGCATGGCGCGCGAGAGCGATGCGGTCCTGCAAACCGTCGCCGGCCCGGAGATCGGCGTTGCCAGCACCAAGGCCTTTACCGCTCAGCTCGCGGTGCTGGCTTGCATGGCGCTGTTCTTCGCGCGCGCGCGGGGCGCCATCGATGCGGCGCGCGAGGCGGCGCTGACCGACGCATTGCTGAAAGTGCCAGGCTTTGCCGGCGAAATCCTGGCGCATGGCGATGCGCACGTGCAACGCATCGCCGCCATCGTGGCGGAGGCGCGGGACGTGCTCTACCTCGGCCGAGGGAGCTGTTTTCCGATTGCCATGGAAGGCGCGCTCAAGCTGAAGGAAATCAGCTATATCCACGCGGAGGGCTACGCCGCCGGCGAAATGAAACACGGGCCGATCGCATTGATCGACAGCGCCGTACCCATCATCGGCATCGCGCCGAGCGGGCCACTATTCGAAAAAACCGCGTCCAATCTGCAGGAAGCGCATGCACGCGGCGGCCGCATCATTCTGATCAGTGACGCGGACGGTGTCGCCAAGCTGCGCCACATCACGGTGGATGCCATCACGCTGCCGGAAGTGCATCCGTTCGCGGCGCCGCTGCTCTACAGCATTCCCGTGCAGCTGCTAGCTTATCATGTGGCCGTGCTGAAGGGCACGGATGTGGACCAGCCGAGAAATCTCGCCAAATCGGTGACGGTGGAGTAGAATATCTAAAAAGCCGGGGGATGCAGTGCCCACGTCCCAGACCCCCCGTCTTCAGTTAAGACGAAGGCAAAAAAATCGACGGGGGTTTTGGGGCATGGCATTGCCCCCCGATTTTCTTATGCGTCAATCTCTTACGGATCGGTATACTGCCGCCAGGCTGTCGAAATCAGCTCGCCCACGTAATGTCTTTGTAGATGAGATAAAGGCCGCCGCCCTCCTGCCGCGGCGGCCGGTAAGCTCCGACTGCGTCCACGATCCGAACCGCGATGGAGGTTAGTTCCCAGCCCAATGCGCGCTGATCGTCGTCCCGCACGCTTTCACACGTCAACTCGCCAATACCGCACTCTTGCCCGAACGCCCGGGTAATTACGGCAGCCTTGATGAGCTCGGCGGGAACATGTGGGTTGGCCCATGCCCAAAGCCACTCACCTGCTTTGCGGCTGGTCGTCCCGGCAACTTGGATGCGGGCGATGACCTTTGGAACGCCATGCTTGGAGAAAAGCAGCGTTCCTGCGTTTAGATCGTAATTATATTGTGGCCAATCGCCAAGCCTATATTCGACCTTAAGCTTCGCATTCTTCTCCTGCAGCTGATGGTAGGCCTCATGGCGCCATTCATGATACCAATCGGGGTTGACCATGTGGACCGGGACTCCTGGCTACTTGCTGTCGTCGGCGCGGTATAAAGAGCGAATTGCATAGGCGCATGGGGCCGTCCTCGTCAGTCTCTCCCGCGCTAACCTAATCTTCTTCCAAACCACGCAGCGTCCGGCCGCCCGAAGCAAGAAGGCCCATGACGGACACGCACACCCAAGGCCGCGCCAGCGCCGCCCTGCGCCGGCACTTTGCCCAATGGCGCCCAGACATGCGCCATGCACTCTGTGCCGGCCCAATCATGATCAGCCTGGTGGTGCTCGCAGGCTGGGTGCTGGACGTGCCTATCCTGAAATCCATCGTGCCAGGCATGCCCACGATGAAAGCCAACACGGCTGTCGGGCTGCTCGCCGCGGGATGGGGCACCTGGCTGGTGCCGCGGTCGCGGCGGGCCGGCGGCCGGGCCGATGCGCGGGCGGGGCTGGCCCTCTTCTGCGGCGCCCTCGCCCTCATCCTGGGCGCGGTCACGCTGGCCGAATACTTGCTGGGTCTGCGCCTGGGTTTGGACGAATTGCTGTTTGCCGACCCGCACACCACCTCGCCGCCCTATCCCGGGCGCATGTCGCCGGCCTCCGCCGCGGGATTCGTCTGCGCCGGCACGGCCATCCTGCTGCTCTGCGGTGCGGCCGCGGGCGCGGCGCGGACCAAGGCGTGGCGGCGGCACGCCGCGCTGGCGGCTCATCTGCTCGCCACCGTGCCGGCCTGCATCGGCTATCTCGGCATCACCGGCTACGCCTACCATGTGGACCGGCTTTACAATTTCGGCGCCTTCGTCGCCGTGGCGCTGCACACCGCCTTGGGGTTTGCCATGCTGGCGCCCGCCATTCTGCTGACGCAGGCACCCTTGGGTTGGGCGCGCGCGCTGGTGGACTTCCCGGTCTCCCGGCAAGCCTTCCGGCGCGTGTTGCCGCTGTCGCTGCTCATGCCCTTTCTCGCCGGCTTGGCCGTCGTCTGGGGGGCGCGCGCGCGCATCTACGACCCTCTGTACGGCCCCGCGCTCTTCGCGCTCGCCAGTGCAGCAGGCGCCATCGGCATGGCCTGGATCAGCG
Organism: uncultured Acetobacteraceae bacterium; assembly: GCA_964252525.1. GTDB lineage: Bacteria > Pseudomonadota > Alphaproteobacteria > Acetobacterales > Acetobacteraceae > CAJCIS01. The sequence goes on along the minus strand of CAXUNZ010000010.1, from coordinate 26,426 downwards.
CGCTGGTCGTGCGCGGGGCCGAGCGCCGCCTGGGCGAGTCCAACGCCCGCCTAGCCGCCAGCCAGTTGGCCCTGCGCGTGCTCAATGACAGCCTCGAACACCGCGTGGGCGAGGAAGTGGCCGCGCGAGAGGCGGCGCAATCCCTGCTCGCCCATGGCCAGAAGATGGAGGCAATCGGCCAGCTCGCCGGCGGCATTGCGCATGATTTCAACAACGTCATGCAGGCGATCCAGGGCGGGGCAGGGCTGATCCGCCGCCGCACCTCGGACCCCCGCGCCGTCGATGACATCGCGCGCATGGTCGAGGTCTCCGTACAGCGCGGCATCTCCATTACGCGCCGCCTGCTCGCCTTTGCCCGCCGTGACGAATTGCGCGCCGAGTGCGTCGATCCCGTCGCCCTGCTCGGCGAATTGCGCGAGGTCCTGGTGCATGGCTTCGGCAGCCAAATCGACATACGCATAAAGGCGCCCGAGGCCGGCGCGGTCAGCCTGTTTGCCGACAGGGGCCAACTGGAAACGGTCATGGTCAATCTGGCCGCCAATGGCCGCGACGCTATGGCAGCCGGCGGTGTGCTGACCCTTGCCGCGGAAGAGGAGGCGGCCCCGGAGGGCCTGTCCGCCGGGCGCTATTTGCGCCTGTCGGTGTGCGATACCGGAGTGGGTATGCCGCACGATGTGCTGGCCCGCGCCGCAGAGCCGTTCTTCACCACCAAAGCCACGGGTCAGGGCACCGGCCTGGGCTTGGCCATGGCCCGCAGCTTCGCCGAACAATCGGGCGGCCGCCTGGCGATCTCCAGCGCGCCGGGGCGGGGTACTTCGGTGTCGCTTTGGTTGCCCGCGGCAAGCGCGAAGGCGACCAAGCCTGTGACGCCGCCCGCGGTCATCGTACCCGCCAGTGCCTCAGCCACGATCCTGGTGGTCGATGACGAGGATCTGGTGCGCGAGGTGCTCGCGCGCGGCCTGACGGACCTGGGCTATACGGTGCTGCAGGCGGGCGACGCCGATACCGCGCTCGCCATGCTGCGCGCCGGGGCGCCGGTGGCGGTGCTGCTGACCGATTATGCGATGCCGGGCACGAACGGCCTGGCGCTGATCAAGGCGGCGCGCGCCACCTGCCCCGGGCTGCCGGCGGTGCTGCTGACGGGCAATGCCGCCATCGGGCCGGCGGGCGAGCCGGAGGGCATCAGCCTGCTGCGCAAGCCTGCCCGTGCGGACGAACTGGCCGCGTGCATTGCGGGGGTGCTGGAGCCTGCGGAGCAAAGAAAGAAAGCAGTTCTTTTTTGAAAAAAAGAACCAAAAAACTTTTGTTGTTTTGCCGGATGTTTGGGACGGCATGTACCTAAACAGAGAAAAGTTTTTTGGTCCTTTTTTTCAAAAAAGGACTACTTTACTGCCTCCCGCAGCATCTCCAGCGTCAGCCACCTCTCCTCCGCATCCTCCAACGCCCGCGCGTCCGCCGCCAATTTGCCGGAGACGCTGTCGAACCGCTTCTGGTCACGCGTGAACAGCGCAGGATCGGCCAGAACTGTCTGGTGCTCCGCAATGCGTGCCTGCAACGCGGCGATTTCGTCCGTCAGCGTCTTGAGCTCATGCTGTTCCTTGAACGACATTTTGCGCGCAGCCGATGCACGTGCCGGCATGGCAACCGGCGCGCGCGGCTTGCCGCCGGCCTTGGCCATGACCGCCACCTCGCCGCGCTGGACCAGCATGTCCGAATATCCGCCGGCATAATCCTGCCAGCGCCCATTGCCTTCCGAGGCAATCGTCGATGTCACCACCCGGTCCAGGAAATCGCGGTCATGGCTGACCAGAAGCACCGTGCCCTTGTAGTCGCCCAGCATGTCCTGCAGCAGGTCGAGCGTCTCCAGATCCAGATCGTTCGTGGGCTCATCGAGGATCATCAGGTTCGACGGCTTGGCCAGCGCCACCGCCAGCATCAGGCGCCCGCGCTCGCCGCCCGAAAGCACGCCCACTTCGGTGCGCGCCTGTTCGGGGCGGAAAAGAAAATCCTTCATGTAGCCGATGACGTGGCGCATCTGGCCATTGACGGACACCTGATCGCCCGCGCCGCCGGTCAGCGTGTCCGCCAGCGTGCGCGCGGGATCGAGGCTGGCGCGGG
>CAXUNZ010000010.1:0-24298 GCA_964252525.1 uncultured Acetobacteraceae bacterium | reverse complement strand
TGGCGCGGGTCTGATCCAGCGAGACCACTTCCAGATTGGAACCGATACGGATTTCGCCTTCATCGGGCGGCAGCGTGCCCGTCAATAGGCGCAGCAGCGTGGTCTTGCCCGCGCCATTCGCACCGATGATGCCGACGCGATCGCCGCGGATGATGCGCGCGGAGAAATCGCGCACGACCGCACGTCCGTCGTAACTCTTGCTGATGGCTTCCGCGACGCTGACCAGCTTGCCCGAGCCGGAGGCGAGGGCGGCATCCATGCGCACGCTGCCCTGCGGGCCCTGATGCGTGCGGTGCGCCTGGCGCAATGCGGCCAATTCGGCCACGCGCCGCACATTGCGCTTGCGACGGGCGGTGACGCCGTAGCGCATCCAGTCTTCCTCGCGCCTGATCTGCCGGCCGAGCTTGTGCTGCTCGGCTTCCTCCAGCGCCAGCACCTCCTCGCGCCAGGCTTCGAAATGCGCGAAGCCGCGCTCCAGCCGCTGCGTGCGCCCACGGTCGAGCCAGACGACATGGCGCGAGATGCGCTCCAGCAAGCGCCTGTCATGGCTGATGATGACCATGCCGCCGCGCATGGCGGCGAGCTCCGCCTCCAGCCACTCGATCGCCGGCAGGTCGAGATGGTTGGTCGGCTCGTCCAGCAGCAACAGGTCAGGCGCCGGAGCCAGCGCGCGCGCAATTGCCGTGCGACGCGCCTCGCCGCCCGATAGGCGTGCAGGGTCTTCCTGACCGTTGAGCCCGAGCTGGCTGAGCAGCGTGATGGCGCGGTGGTGATCGTCGCCTGGGCCGAGCCCAGCCTCGACATAGGCGAGCGTCGTGGAAAAGCCCGTGAAATCCGGCTCCTGCGGCAAATAGCGGATCGTGGCGCCCGGCTGCAGGAAACGTACGCCTTCCTGCGGCGCCAGCAGACCCGCGGCGATTTTCAGCAGCGTGGATTTGCCCGAGCCGTTGCGTCCGACCAGGCAGATGCGCTCGCCCGCAGAAACCGAAAGCTCCGCGCCATCGAGCAGCGCGCCCTGGCCGCCGAGCGTGTAGCGTGTGTCCTGGAGCAGCAGCAAAGGGGGCGGCAATTTTTTCGTGATCCTGTTGGGCGAGGCGGCAAATGGGGGTGGCGCTCGTGATTTGGCAACCGCGCGGGTGCACGGTGGGTTTCGCTTGCCTGGCGCGAGCAGCTTCGTGGTAGGGTGCGGTGCAGCAAAGACGCGACAGCTCGCAGGACAGAGGCAGAGTGACCAAGATCATCAGCTGGAATCTGCTGCGCCTGACCGGCGCCAGGCTTGGGGATGTCGTCCGCCTGGTCCGCCATGAGCGGCCGGATTTGCTGCTGATGCAGGAAGCCACGCGCGAGATCGACGCGCTTGCCGAGTATCTGGGCGGCTTTTACGCCCGCGCGCCGCTGCCCGGCCGCATCCACGGGCTGGCGACGTGGAGCCCCACACGAGTGCCCAAGCCGGAGGTTCTGAAGCTGCCCTCCGGCGCCGTGGTGGACCGCGTCTGCCAGATCGTCGATCTCGGTGCCTTTTCGGTGGCCAACGTGCATCTCTCGCACGGGCAATTGCTCAACCGGCGCCAGTTGCGCCACATCGCGACGCATCTGCCAGCACGTGCCGCGGTGTTGGGCGATTACAATCTGGTGGGGCCGGCGCTGCTGCCCGGCTTTGCCGATCTCGGTCCGCGCGAGAACACGCATGTTTGTGCGGACGTCGTGCCGCTGCGGCTGGACCGGTGCTACGCGCGCGGGCTGGCGTGCACGGAGGCGGCGGCGCTGCATCGGCATGGCTCGGACCACCGGCCGATCATGGTGAAGTTGCAGGTGGCCGCGGGGCGGGGGCGGATCGCGGCGTGACGGTCAAGTGAAATCTTTCAGAGTAATCAACAAAGCACAAAGCTCGGAAAAAGCAGGTACTCTTCCTGCTAATTTTGGCGGAGGCAAACGACTAGGTCATGGCCGCTATGAGCGTCTCTAGCGTTTCGTCTAACGCAGGCAGCGTATCGATTATCGCGCCTGCAATATGGCGACCGTGCTCACAGAGTTCCTCGATGTCCCAGCTATGAAAACACTTCGCATTATGCAAATCCGCCAATGACTCTGGGTCTCTGCAGCAAACCACAAGAAACGCAGATCCCAACTTGGTATATTTGCGCGCCATTTCGAAAAGTGAATCTGAAATCTGGAGACCGTTTCGAGTGGTTTTTATCTGTACTTCCAAGAGATGAACGAACGTCCTCGATTCTATCCGCAAGATAAAATCTATGCCGTTTATATCGATTTCGGGAAGATATAGTGCCGTGCTTATTTTCGTGCGATCAGGATTATCGTTTCGACTAACTGCATAGTCGCTTATAGCCAAGCTTACGCGCTTTTCGAGGGATTTTCCTGCAATCAAACGACTATAGTATTTTTCTGCTTTCTCAAGAGCATGGGGTCCGGCTGTCATGATCTGTCCCGTGGGTCGCGCTCAGCCCGGCTAAGGAGCATGCGAAAGGCTTCTTGTCAAAACTGCCCCGTAAAACCCTTCCCCTCCGCCGCCAGCCTCTCCAGCAACGCCGCCGGCCGGAAATCCGCCTCATTCGTCGCCGCAAACGCGCGCAAACGCTCCAGCACCACAGGCAGTCCGACCGTATCCGCGTAAAACATCGGCCCGCCCCGATAGGCCGGCCAGCCATACCCGTTCAGCCAGACGATATCGATGTCGGAGGCGCGATAGGCGTGCCCCTCCTCCAAGATCTTCGCACCCTCGTTGATCATCGGGTAAATGCAGCGCTCCACAATTTCCTGATCCGACACGGCGCGCCGCGTCACACCCTGCGCCGCCGATTGCTCCAGCACCATCTTTTCCACGATCGGCGAGGGCGAACGCTCCCGCTTCGCGTCGTAGTCGTAAAATCCCGCCGCAGTCTTCTGCCCGCGCCGGTCCATCTCGCACAATTTGTCGCGCAGCGTCTCGCCGCGGGACGTTTCCCGCGACCAGCCGATATCCAGCCCCGCCAGATCGGCCATCTGGAACGGCCCCATGGGAAAGCCGAAATCGTAGATCACGCGATCCACATCCCACGGCATCGCGCCTTCCATGATCAGCTTGTTCGCCTCCCGCTGGCGCAGATGCAGCATGCGGTTGCCGATGAAGCCGGGGCAGACGCCTGCCACCGCGGCGACCTTGCCGATCTTTTTGGCCACCGCCATCGCCGTTGCCAGCACGTCCGGCGCCGTCTTGGCGCCGCGTACCACTTCGAGCAGCCGCATGACATTGGCCGGTGAAAAGAAATGCATGCCCAGCACGTCCCCCGGCCGCTGTGTGGCCGAGGCAATCTCATCGACGTTGAGATAGGACGTGTTGCTGGCCAGGATCGCACCCTGTTTGACGATGCGGTCCAGCTTGCCGAAAATCTCCTTCTTGATGGCCATGTCCTCGAACACCGCCTCGATGACCAGATCGCAATCGGCCAGATCTTCCAGCGACAGGCTCGGCGTCAGCAAGCCCATGTTGCGCTCGACCGCCTCCATGCTCAGGCGGCCCTTTTTGGCCGTGTTCTCGTAATTGCCGCGCATGACGCCAACGCCGCGCTTCAGCGCCGCCTCGCTCGTCTCGACGATCACCACAGGATAACCGGCCGAGAGAAAATTCATCGAAATGCCGCCGCCCATCGTGCCGGCGCCGATCATGCCCACCTTCTTGATCGGCCGAAGCTTTGCATCGGCGGACAGGCCGGGGATTTTGGCCGCCTCGCGCTCGGCAAAGAACAAATAGCGCTGTGCCTTGGACTGCACGCCATTCATCAAACCCATGAACAATTCGCGCTCGGTGCGCAGGCCGGTGTCGAAATCCTGGCTCGCCGCGGCCTCGATGCATTTGATGTTGGCCTCCGGCGCATCGAAGCCCCGAAACTTGCGGGCATTCGCGCGGCGGAACGCATCGAACACGCCGGGCGCGGCCTCGACCTTCAGATCGCGCACCTTTTTCAGCGGGCGCTTTTCCGCCACCACACGCCGCGCGAAATCGATCGCCGCCGCGCGCAAGCCCTCTTCCGGCGCCGTTTCATCGATCAAGCCCGCGGCCAGCGCCTCCTTCGCGCCGATCATGGACCCGGACGTCATCATCTCCAGCGCCTTTTCCACGCCGACAACGCGCGGCAGGCGCTGCGTGCCCCCCGCGCCCGGAAGCAGGCCCAGCTTGACCTCGGGCAGGCCGAATTTCGCACCTGCCGTGCCGACGCGGTAATGGCACGCCAGCGCCGTCTCCAGCCCGCCGCCCAGCGCGGTGCCGTGAATGGCGGCAATCACCGGCTTCGGCGCCGCTTCCATCTTGTCGATCACCGCATGCAGGCTCGCGCCCCGCGGCGGCTTGCCGAATTCGCTGATGTCGGCGCCGGCGATGAAGGTGCGCCCGGCGCAGATCAGCACGATCGCCTGCACGGCGGGATCCGCGATGGCGCGGTCAATTCCCGCATCGATGCCATCCCGAACGGACGCAGACAGCGCGTTCACGGGGGGCGAGTTCAGCGTCAGGACGGCGACGCCGTCTTCTACGGTCAGGTCGGCAACTTCATTGATGGCGCTCATGAAATCCTCTTCAAAGAAAGGGTCAGGGGCTCTCTCCCTGGACCCGTCGTGCGTAGCACGCTACCGCGTGACGGGGCCTGAGGCGCCAGACCCACTTCAGTTTGGCCTGCGTCCTGCCCATGGGGCCGCTTCTTCCAACTGCGCGGCCAGGCGCAACAGCATATCCTCCGCCCCGTAGCGCGCCACGAACTGCACGCCAACCGGCAAGGCCGGTCCGCCAGGCTCGGCCGGCGCCATGTGCAGCGGCACGCTCATGCTCGGCGTGTAGGTCATGTTGCTGATCTGCGTGAAGGGCGTGCGCGCCAGACTGTCCCGGGCCATGCTCTCCAGCACGCCGGCCCGCAGCAGCAGGCGGCCCGCGCGCAGCCGCCGCAGCATCGGCAGCACGCGCCGCTGCAAGGCCGGCAATCCCAGCTCGCCGATGCGCGGCGGCGGCCCCGCCACCGTCGGCAGCAGCCATAGATCGTGGGTTTCGTGGAAAATCCCCAGGGCACGCGCAAAGCCGTTCCAACCGCGCAGCGCGGTCACGTACTGCGCCGCGCTCAGCGCCCGGCCGAGGGATGCCAACAGCCCCGTCTCCAACTCGAAGGCCGCATCGGACGCGCCCGCCTCGGCCACGTCCGCCCCGACCTGGCCCAGATACAACGTCAGATAAGCGTTCGCCGCGGCCCGGCCGTCGATGGCCGGCGCCGCTTCCTCCACATCGTGCCCCAGCTTCTCCAGCAGCAATGCCGCCGCGCCCACCGCGTCCGCATCGGCCAGCGCAACTTCCGTGCCCAGGGGCGAGATCGTGGAAAAGCCGATGCGCAATCGTCCGGGCGGCGACCCCACCTCCTCGGCATAGGGCCGCGCCGGCGGGGCTGGGCGGAACAACTCGCCCGGTTCGGGCGCGCTCAGCACATCGAGCATGCGCGCCGTGTCGCGCACCGACCGGCTCAGCACGCCATTGGCGGACGCACCTTCCCACACCTGGCCCATCGCGGGACCCCAGGACACGCGCCCGGTGGACGGCTTCAGCCCGAACAGCCCGCAATAGGAGGCCGGAATGCGGATCGATCCGCCGCCGTCATTGGCGCCGGCCATGGCTACGATCCCGCCCGCCACGGCAGCGGCCGAACCGCCCGAGGATCCGCCCGGGCTGCGCGACCTGTCCCATGGATTGCGGCATGGCCCCCACAGCCGGCTTTCCGTCTGCGCGCGCAACCCCAACTCGGGCGTCGCGGTGCGGCCGAAGATGACCAGGCCGGCATCCAGGCATCGCCGTGTATAGAAGCTGTGCGCGGCGGGCCGGCGGGCGCGATGGCTGGCCGTGCCCGCGGTGTTGGGTTGGCCCGCATATTCCTGGCCGATGTCTTTCAGCAGGAACGGCACGCCGGCGAAGGCTCCGCTGAGCGGGGAGGCGGCACGCGCCCGCGCCTCTTCGTCGAAGCGGATGGGAATGGCGTTCAGCCCGCTTGCGTCTCCATCAGCCTTCGCGATGGCCCCGACGAGCAACTCGCCCGGCGAGACCTCCCCGCGCGCGACGAGCGCGGCCAGGCCCGTTGCGTCCTCCCCGTCCAAGCCCATCCCACCAACCTTTCCGTTCGGCACCTGATGCCGAGCATGGGTGCCGTGCCTCGCCCCGTTCTGGTCCAGCCTGCGCGCTAGGCCTATATCCGGCCAGCCCGCCATGACAACACAGCAAGGAGGTTCCGATGGAAGACGTCGTCATCGTATCGGCCGCGCGCACGCCGGTCGGCAGCTTTAACGGCGCTTTTGCCACCGTGCCGGCGCACGACCTTGGAACCACCGTCCTGCGCGAGGTCTTCGCCCGCGCCCGCCTGCAGCCGGAGGAGATCGACGAGGCCATCCTCGGCCAGGTGCTGACCGCGGCCCAAGGCCAGAATCCCGCCCGCCAGGCCGCCCGTAATGCCGGCATGCCGGACGGCAAAACCGCCTTCGGCATCAACCAGCTTTGCGGCAGCGGCCTGCGCGCCGTCGCACTCGCCGCCCAGCAGATACGCACCGGCGAGAGCGATATCGTGGTCGCCGGCGGCATGGAAAGCATGAGCCAGGCGCCCCATGCGGCCTATCTGCGCGCGGGCCAGAAAATGGGCGCGCTGGAATTCACCGACACGATGCTCAAGGACGGGCTGTGGGACGCTTTCCACGGCTATCACATGGGCGACACGGCCGAGAACGTGGCGCGGCAATACCAGATCACGCGCGAGCAGCAGGATGAATTCGCCGCCGGCAGCCAGAAGCGCGCGGCCGCGGCAAGCGCCGCGGGCCGTTTCCGTGACGAGATCGTGGCGGTGACGGTGAAGGGCCGCAAGGGCGATACCATCATCGACACCGATGAGTACATCCGCCCAGGCACGGACATGGCCGCCTTGGGCAAGCTGCGCCCCGCCTTTCAGAAGGACGGCACGGTGACCGCGGGCAATGCCAGCGGCATCAATGACGGAGCCGCGGCGCTGGTGGTGATGAGCGGCGCAGAGGCGCAGCGTCGGGGACTGACGCCGCTGGCGCGCATCGCCAGTTTCGCCACCGCCGGCGTCGATCCGGCGCTGATGGGCACGGGGCCGATCCCGAGCACGCGCCGCGCGCTGGAGCGCGCCGGGTGGAGCGTCGGCGAACTCGATCTGATCGAAAGCAACGAGGCATTCGCCGCGCAATCCTGCGCCGTGGTCAAGGATCTTGGGTTCGATCCTGAGCGCGTGAACGTCAATGGCGGCGCGATTGCGATCGGGCATCCGATCGGCGCCTCGGGCGCGCGGGTGTTGGTGACGTTGCTGCACGAGATGAGCAAGCGTGACGCCAAGAAGGGGCTGGCGACGCTGTGCGTCGGCGGGGGAATGGGTGTGGCGATGTGTTTGGAGCGGTAGAAAAAGTGGGGGGAGAGGGGCCACCCCCCCCAAACCCCCGGGCGGTTTTTTTTTCTTCGGCCAATTCAATGCGGGGGGGTGTGGGGGGGACGGCTCGTCCCCCCCAGTCTTGTTACTTTCCGCAGCCCGTCGTCACCGACGTCAGCACGTTATGCTTCGCGGTCAGCGTGCGGCTGAAACACCCTTCTCGAATGCCCTCCGTCAGCAGGCCGGCCGTCTCCGACTGGTCCTTGTGGCCGGTGATCTGGCCACTGCTGTTGAAATTCAGGGTATCGGCCGTGTTCACCGTGTCGATCGAACTGCTCTCATTCGTGGGGATGCCGGACTGCAGCGCGGTTCGGGCCGACTGGCGGTCCTGGTGGACGGTGACGCGCTGCGTGCCCGAGCCGTCCTGCGCCTCGGCGACGTTGATCTTCAGCAACAACGGATAGAGGTAATTCTCGGTCACCTCCGTGTTCGTACCGCCGCCGGATTTGGTCGTCTCCTTCACCGAAGTCGTTGTGCTCTGCTTGATGTTCTGGATGTATTTCGATGCCGTGATGTCGAAATACTGATCGTTCGTGAACTTCGTTTTCTGCCGGACGATGTCGGTCACCTTGCCCGCGGAGGTTTCGGTCTCGCCGACGATGGTGAAGTCGTGGTTCGCCGACGTGTCGATCGTGCCGGTTGTGCCGTTCTGGCCGGAGGTGATGTTGGGCGTGGTCGTCACGTTCGGCGCGGCGGCCAGCGTGTTGGTCTTGACCGAGCCGGTGACTTGCGTCGTCGTCGGATCGAGCGTCACCAGCAGCGCGCCGGCGGCGGAGAAGGAGTTGTTGTCGCCATAGACGGACAGCGCAATCGTGTGCGGCAGGCCGTTGCTGAGCGGGCCGGCGAAGGGTGAGAGCGGCACGGTGAAGGGCGTGAAGCTGAGCGTCTGCACGCCGGGGATCGGCGCCCAGAGATAGGGATCGATGCCGCCGGTGAAGATCCAGGGATAGACGGGTGCCACGCCGGCGGGCGTGCCATCCAGCGTCACCTCGCCCTCCCGAAAAGCGCCGCCGCCGCAGCTGTCGAGTTCGCTGCTATAGTCGTTCGGCACGCAGGTGTACCAGAATTCGTCGCCGCCCTGGCCTTGCGTATAGACTTCCAGGTTTGCCGTCTTGACGTTGGTGGGCAGGGTGACAGTGGTGCTGAGCGTGTCGGTGGGACTGTTAAGACCGACCGTGCCGCCGCCGGGTGCCGCAAAGGGCAGGACGAGATCGGGCGTCTTTGGCGCGGGGAAATCCTTTGTGGGCGAGTAGAACAGCAGCGTCGTGTCGGAGAAGATCAGGCTGTTGTCCTGCTGGTTGGTGTAGTTGGCGATCAATTCGAAGCCGGACTGCGCCGCGGTGAACAGCGCCGAGTATTCCGTGACGTCCCGCTCGAAATGCCAGGATGGCGCCAGGTTCGGATTGGGTTCGGCCGTCGTGCCGAACCACAGCGGGACGCCAGCCAGCCACAGCGTGCCGGTGCGGTCGTACTGAATACCCTTTTGAACGTGGACCTCGACCTTCAGCACCACGCGCGCCCATGGGCCAGGGCAGCCGGCAGGTGGCGCGTAGTTAAAGGTCACGTTATTGCCGCCGAACATCGCATGGCGCGTCAGCGGCACGGCGCATGGGGTTTCCTTGGGCACCAGCACAGGCGGCTCGATGACCGCGACGTTGCCCGAGCCCGGTTTGAGGGCGGCGTGGAGCGGCAGCGGCGTCAGGAGGGAGAAAGTGGCAAGGAGGGTCTGGGCTCGCATTGATGGATCCTTCACCTATCGCGGTGAAGCAATCTACCCGGCGTTCCGTGCCGTGCAAATTGTTCTGCCCGGTGCGCGCAAGGTATCAGCGTGCAAGGTGCAAACTTGGAAATTCCCACCACCCTCTGCCCGAGGTAGAGAGACGGCATGAGCGGCGCGGTGCGGATTGTGGGCGATCCCACGGGTCTCTTCGACACCTTGCCGGTTCAGTTGCACCAAGCCGGCTTTTCACGGGAAGACAGGGCGGAAGCACCGCGTCTGCTGATCAACCTGACGCCCACGGCCAGCCTTGCCATCGCAGCCGCGACCGCGTTCGCGGATGCGCCCGCATCCGAGGGGGAGGAGCGGCTCGTCGTCACTGTCTGGCCGAAAGCCGCACCGGCGGATTGGGAAGCGTGCCGCTACGTCGCGGAGATGGCGGCCTTTACACGCCACGCGGCGCTTCTCTGGGCACCGCGCCAGATTAGGGTGAATGCACTGGCTATCGATGGAGGCAGAGACGCCGAGTGCGGCCGATCCGGCCTCGCCGCCATGGTCATGGCGCTGTGGCGCTGGCGATCCATGACCGGCCAGATCATCGATCTGAGTGGTTAAGTTCCCACCGTGCAGATAGCACCACAAATTCGCCAATTACGCGCGTTCTTCTGGCGATACACGCGTAAGCAGTATCGGCACTCGCCTTACGGAGACAGAATATTGCGGTTTCTCCCCAGGGAAATTCCATGGCCAGCCTGCCTTTGAGCGTGTCGCCTCACCGCGCCAACGAGATGCTCCCGTTCAACAACATGCAGTCAAATCAATGGCATAGACAATCCGGGCAAATCACAGACCTGTCATAAACCATTGGAAAACCACAGAAGCCGCGTTTGGGGCGACGTAACTCCCCACAGAGTTATCCCCAGGCGAGTTCCGGCGGCAGACGCCGGTCGGCTTGAGACGGTCTGCAACCTGCCCCACCATGGGGACAATGGAAGAGCAGCCTTCGCAAGCCGTGGATCACGAAAACGCGGAGGAAATTGCCGCGCCGGTGCCGGCACAAGCACGTGGTGTGAGCGTCATTGAAACGGCGCTGCTGACCTTGCCTCAGGCGCCGGGCGTCTATCGCATGCTCGATGCCAAGGGCGAGGCGCTCTACGTCGGCAAGGCACGCAGTCTGAAGAAGCGCGTGACGAGCTACACGCAATTGGCACGGCTTCCGGAGCGCTTGCGCCGGATGGTGATCGACACGGCCAGCATGGAGGTGGTCACAACCCACACCGAGGCCGAGGCGCTGCTGCTCGAGGCCAATCTCATCAAGCGCCTGCGCCCGCGGTTCAACATCGTTCTGCGCGACGACAAATCCTATCCCTGGCTGATGCTGGCGGATGACCACCCTTTTCCGCAGATCACCAAGCACCGCGGGTCCCAGGCGCGGCCGGGCAGCTATTGGGGGCCGTTCGCCAGCGCCTGGGCGGTCAATCAGACAGTGACCGCGATGGAACGCGTCTTCTTGCTGCGGTCCTGCGCCGATACGGTGTTCGCCAACCGCTCCCGCCCATGCCTGCTGCACCAGATCAAGCGCTGCTCGGCGCCATGCGTCGGCAAGATCGAAAGCGGTGATTACGCCCGCCTGGTGGCCCAGGCGCGCGCATTTTTGTCCGGCAAGGCAGCGCATGTGCAGCGCGACCTTTCGGCCGAGATGGCCGAGGCAGCCGAGAACACCGAGTACGAGCGCGCGGCCGCCCTGCGCGACCGCATCCGCGCGCTGACCCATGTGCAGGGCAGCAGCGTGATCAATCCGGCAAGCCTGGATGACGCCGACATCATCGCGGTCTGGCAGAATGCGGCGCAGAGCTGCGTGCAGGTCTTCTTCGTCCGCGGCGGGCGCAATAACGGCAACCGCGCGCACTTCCCCAGCCACGCCAAGGGCGATGAGCCGGCCGACGTGCTGAGCGCCTTCATCGCCCAGTTCTACGACGACAAGAAGCCGCCGCCGCTGATCCTGACCAACCACGAACTTCCCGAGGCTGCCCTCATCGAGGATGCGCTGAGCCTGAAGGCCGAGCGGCGGGTGAGCCTGTCCGTGCCGCGGCGCGGCGAGAAATGCCGGGTGGTGCAGCATGCCGAGACAAACGCGCGCGAGGCGCTGGAGCGGCGCCTGGCGGAGAGCACGGGCACGATGAAGCTGCTGGAGGGCGTGGCTACGGTCTTTGACCTGGCGGCGGCGCCCACGCGGATCGAGACCTACGACAACAGCCACATCATGGGCGCCAACGCCTATGGCGTCATGGTGGTGGGCGGTCCGGAGGGGTTCATGAAGAACGCCTACCGCAAATACAGCATTCGTGGCCCGGTCACACCGGGCGACGATTTCGCCATGATGCGCGAAGTGCTGCAACGCCGTTTCGGCCGCGCGCTGCGCGAGCAGGAGGAGGGCAGCGATGTGGGCTTGCCCGACATGGTGCTGATCGATGGCGGGGCCGGCCAATACTCGGCCGTGCGGGGCGTGCTGGACGATCTGGGTGTGACCGGAGTCAAGCTGGTGGCGATTGCCAAAGGACCGGACCGCGACGCCGGGCGGGAGTGGTTTCACACGGACGGGCGCGCGCCGTTCCAGCTGCCGCCGCGCGATCCGGTGCTGTATTATCTGCAACGGCTCCGCGATGAGGCGCATCGTTTCGCCATTTCGACGCACAGGGCGGGGCGGTCCAAGACGCTGGTGCAGAGCGAGCTCGATGAGATCACCGGCATCGGGGCGGCGCGCAAGAAGGCGCTGCTGCACCATTTCGGCTCGGCCAGGGGCGTCAAGCAGGCAGGGCTTGGGGATTTGCAGGCGGCTCCCGGCGTGTCCAAGGCGATTGCTGCCAAGGTCTACGCGCATTTCCATCCAGTCTGAAACGAGCGGAAACTCCCGTCTGAACGGTGAGGGAGGTCCGGGGGGGGGATGGCACATCCCCCCCCGGCTTTTCCTGCCGCTTGCGCCTTTTCCCGCGGCGCAGGATAGGATGCCGCGATGAACGACGCCGCGCCCGCGCCCACCTACGACTTCGCCGCCGCCGAACCGAAATGGCAGGCGGCCTGGGCGCGCGAAAGATGCTTCGAGGTGCCGGACGTGCCGGAGGCGGACCGGCCAAAATACTACGTGCTGGAGATGTTTCCTTATCCCAGCGGCAAGATCCACATGGGGCACGTGCGCAATTACACGCTGGGCGACGTCGTTGCTCGCTATAAGCGCGCGCGCGGCTATCAGGTGCTGCACCCCATGGGGTGGGACGCGTTCGGCCTGCCGGCGGAGAACGCCGCCCGCGAGCGGGGCATTCATCCCGGCACCTGGACGCGCGAAAATATCGCCAACATGCGTACCGAATTGCAGCGCATGGGCCTTTCGATCGACTGGCGCCGCGAATTCGCCACCTGCGATGCGTCCTATTACGGCCAGCAGCAGCGCCTGTTTTTGGATTTCTACCGCGGTGGCTTGGTGGAGCGGCGGGAAAGCTGGGTGAATTGGGATCCGTTGGACGGCACGGTACTGGCCAATGAGCAGGTGATCGACGGGCGTGGCTGGCGATCTGGTGCGCCTGTTGAAAAGCGCCTGTTGTCGCAATGGTTCTTCTCGATCACCAAGTTTGCGCCAGCCTTGCTGGAGGCGCTGGACTCGCTCGACCGTTGGCCGGAGCGCGTGCGCACGATGCAGGCCAAATGGATCGGCCGGAGCGAGGGTGCGCGTGTGCGCTTCGCCTTGTGCCGGCCGCTTGCCGATTTCGCCGGTATCGAGGTCTTTACCACGCGCCCCGACACCCTGTTCGGCATGTCCTTCTTGGCCATTGCGCCCGAACACGAGCTGGCCGCCGCTGTGGCGCAGGATAGCGAGCCCGCGCGCCGCTTTATTGCCGAATGCCGCCGGATGGGCACGAGCGAAGCGGCCATCGAGACGGCTGAAAAGCGCGGCTTCGACACCGGGCTGCGCGTGTCACACCCCTTTATGGAAGGCGTACAATTTCCCGTCTGGATCGCCAACTTCGTGCTGATGGAATACGGCACGGGCGCCATCTTCGGGTGCCCGGCGCATGACCAGCGCGATTTTGAATTTGCCCGTCAATATGGCCTGCCCATACCGCCGGTAGTGGTCCCGGAAGGCGAGGACGCGCTGCAATTTACGGTGGCGGATCGCGCCTATGACGGTCCCGGCCTGATTGCCAATTCCGGCTTTTTGTCCGGGCTGACCTGCGAGGCGGCAAAAGTAGCCGCGATGGCTGCGCTTGAGCGTGCAGGTGCGGGCCATCGCGTGGTGAATTGGCGTCTGCGCGATTGGGGCGTCAGCCGGCAACGCTATTGGGGCTGCCCCATTCCCATGATCCATTGCGGAAGCTGCGGCGTGGTTCCGGCGCCCGAAGCCTCCCTGCCGATCGAATTGCCCGAAAATGTCAGCTTCGATCGCCCGGGCAATCCGCTGGATCACGACCCGGACTGGAAGCATGTCGCATGTCCGCAATGCGGCTGTGCGGCGCGGCGCGAGACCGACACGTTCGATACGTTCGTGGACAGTTCATGGTATTACGCGCGCTTTTGCAGCCCGCACGCGGCCGAGCCCGTCTCTCGTCCTGCGGTCGATGGCTGGCTGCCGGTTGATCAGTATATCGGCGGCATCGAGCACGCGATTCTGCACCTGCTCTACTCTCGCTTCTTTTCGCGCGCGATGCGCCAAACCGGCCATATGAGGTTGGATGAGCCATTCGCGGGCCTGTTTACGCAAGGCATGGTCACGCATGAGAGTTACCGGGGCAGCGATGATCGCTGGCTCTACCCCGACGAGGTGGAGCGTTTCGCCGATGGCTCGGCACGCCACCGCCACACCGGCGAGGAGGTGCGCGTCGGGCGGATCGAAGCCATGTCCAAGTCGAAACGCAACACCATAGATCCCGGCAGCATCATTGCCCGATATGGGGCAGACACCGCGCGTTGGTTTATTCTGAGCGACAATCCGCCAGAGCGGGACATGGAATGGACGGAGGCCGGCGTGGTCGGAAGCTTCCGGTTCGTTCAACGGCTTTATCGTTATGCGCTTGGCTCCGCGGGGGATGCCGACATTCGTGAAACCGCCATGTCGCGCCACGCGATGGCGCTGCGGCGGGTGACGCACCGCACGATCGCGGCGGTGACCACCGCGTTGGAAAGCCTGGCGTTCAATGTGGCCGTGGCACGCATCTATGAACTGGCGGGTGCGGTGGGTGAGGCTGACCGCGCGGGTGAGGGCGAGGGCCTGGCTTTTGCGCGTCATGAAGCGATGCTGACGATCGCACGCCTGATTGCGCCGATGATGCCGCACTTGGCCGAAGAGCTGCACGAGTTGCTGACGGGCGAATCAAGGCTTCTGGCCGCGGCGTGTTGGCCGCGAGCGGATCCGGATTTGGTGGCGGCGGCGTCCGTCACGATTGCCGTGCAGGTGATGGGCAAGCTGCGCGGCACCATTGAAATCGAGCCCGGCGCGGAGGAGGATCGCGTCCTCGCCGACGCCGCGGCGCAGCCTGCCATCGCACGGCTGTTGGAAGGCGCCAAGATATTGAAACGCATTTACGTGAAAAACCGAGTCGTGAACTTTGTGGTGGCTGCGCAATGAAAATGCCTGTAGCGAAGACAGGCGGATTCCTTTTGGCATCATTGCTGAGCGCTTGCGGATTTCATCCTCTGTACGCGCCGTCGGCAAAAATTCCCACCGGTCTTGCGCAAATCTACGTCGATATCATCCCCGGACGCACGGGCCAGCTATTCCGCCAGTCGCTGCAGGAGCGGCTTGAGGGAAGCGCCGAATCGCCGCAGCAGCATTATGTGCTCACCGTCTCCTATGCGCTCTCCCAACAGGCGATCGGGATCGAAGCCAACAACGCCAGCACGCGTAACAGGTTTGTCGGGGTGGCCAATTGGACGCTGCGCAAGCCAGGGCTATATGGGCAGCGGATAACCTCGGGACATGCGCGCACCGTCGATGGCAATGACGTCATCGTGGCGCAGTTTTTCTACAACGATTTGAATGCGGAGGTCGTGAACAAGCGCATCGGAGAGGTCTTGGCCGATCAGATTACGCAGTCGCTGGCAATTTATTTCAGGGCGCATCCGGAGTTGGCCTGACATCACGTCGCGCAAAGAAGGTCTCGTTAGAAAGAAGCAGGAGCTTCGCCCCTGGATGGTGCTGAAAGGCAGGGCGCCAGCCGTTCATGGCACAGCTCTGGCCCTCATGTGTCAACCTCTAGGCCGTTGGTAAAGTGAAATGAAGATAGAGGCGCGTGACGCGGCGCAGTTCCTTCGCGCTCCGGGGAGCTGTCGCGCCGTGCTGCTGCATGGGGGCGACGATGGATTGATCCGCCACCGCGGCGCGATTTTGACGAAGTTGGTTGCAGGCTCCCTGAACGACGTTTTCCGGGTGATCGAACTCGAGCGTGACGGATGGCCCAAACTCGCTGATGAGATGAGCGCCATCTCCATGGTGGGTGGTCGTCGGGCGATCCGCGTGAGCGACGCGACCGATGCGATCATCGAGCCGCTGAAAGCCGCGCTGAAAACTTCAGGCGATGCGCTGATCATTTTGGAAGCGCCGGAACTGGGCCGTGGGAAGCTTCGCCCGTTTATGGAAGCAAACCGCGAAACGGCGAGTTTGGCGTGTTATCCTGAAGAAGGCCGTTCCTTGCAGGAGACGATCCGTGCGGTGTTCCTCGCGGCTCGCGTGGCGGCCGATGGCGAGGCGATCGCGTGGTTGGCCCAGATGCTCGGGGGCCATTACGCACTGCTGCAAACGGAATTGGAGAAGCTGGTTCTGCTCGGAGCCGGGGGCAAGCGTATCGATCTTGATCTTGCCCAAGCCTGCATCGGTGCGCCCGCGGCGTCTGGAGCGGATGTTGCGTTGCTCAGCGCCATGGTAGGCGACGTTCGGCGGTCGGACGCCGAGTTGGATGGTGCGATGGCCGATGGCTTGGCCGGAATTGCCCTGATTCGTATGACGATCGGGCATCTGCAACGGCTTCACCAGGCACGCCTACGGATGCAATCCGGTCTGTCAGCCTCCGAAGCACTCAAGGCACATCGGCCGCCGGTCTTCTTTAAGAGCTTAGGACCGTTGATAAACGGCTTGGCCTTGTGGCCCGCCGAGGCGCTGCTTTCGGCGTTGGAGGATGCCAGACAGCTTGAAATCACGTGCAAGCAGACGGGTGCGCGTCAAGAATTGCTGGCACGGCGCTTTGTGGCTGGTCTTGCCCGGCAGGCGCGGGCGCGCGCGCGCGCGTAGAACGGTCAGCCGTCTGCGCGGGAGAGCAGGGCGATGAGTGTGTCGAGCTGATCAAGAGTTTTGTAGCTGAGGCGAAGTTGTCCGCCACGACCGTCGAAGCTGATGTCCACACGTAGGCCGAGCCGTTCGGTCAGATCACGCTCCACAGCCGCCGTCTCCGGGTCTTTGTCCAGCGCCTCCTTGGGTGGGGGTGAACCGCGATTTGTAACGAGAGCCTCGGCTTGCCGCACGTTCAAGCCCCGATCGATGACCATCTTGGCGGCAATTTCAGGATTGGCATGGGACAGCAGGGCACGCGCATGTCCCGCCGATAGCCGACCCGCTTGAACGTCAACGCGTACGCTGACAGGCAGGTTCAGCAATCGCAAACAGTTGGCAACGTGACTGCGAGACTTCCCGACCGCTGTGGCAAGCTCCTCCTGCTTGAGGCCAAATTCGTCGATGAGTCGCTTATAGCCTTCTGCTTCTTCGATGGCATTAAGATCCTGGCGCTGAAGATTTTCCACCAGGGCGGCTGCCATGGCGTCGCCATCTGCCAGGTCGCGCAGCAAAACTGGCACCTCGTGCAAGCCCGCCTGTTGGGCTGCGCGCCATCGGCGCTCACCCGCCACGATCTGGTACCGACCAGGAGCCTCTGGATGTTTGCGGGCAAGCAACGGCTGCAGAATGCCCCGCACCTTGATAGAGTCGACAAGTTCGGCGAGCGCGTCCGGTGCCATGGATGCCCTGGGCTGAAACGGACCAGGCTCCAGGGCGTCTATGGAAATCTCCTGGACGTGAAGTTTCCGTTGTTCATCATGGACGCTCTGCGGTTCACCCATCAATGCGGCAAGGCCTCGCCCCAGGCGCGGAGTCGTGTTCATGCCGTTTGGCACTCCCGTTGCAGAATCTCTTCTCCAAGCTTGGCATAGGCGACCGCGCCGGGCGAACGGCCATCGTAAAGTGCTACGGGTTTGCCGTGACTTGGCGCCTCGGACAAGCGGACATTGCGGGGGATCATCGTGTCGTAAACCCGCGCGCCGAAGAAGCTTCTTGCGTCCGCAGCGACGAGTTCCGAGAGATTATTCCGGCGGTCGAACATCGTCAGCACGATGCCAAGCAGGTGGAGCCGCGGGTTCAAACCGCTGCGGACAAGTTCAATCGTATGCACGAGTTGGCTGATTCCCTCCAGGGCGAGAAATTCACACTGAAGCGGCACCAAAACGGCATCCGCTGCGACCAGGCCATTGAGCGTGAGCAGCGTCAGACTGGGCGGGCAGTCGATGAGGATGCGGTCATATAGACCATCGGGTAGTCGTTCGATGGCGGCTCGCAGGCGATACTCTCGCCTGTCCATCCCCACCAGCTCCACCTCTGCGCCAGCAAGGTTTGTGTCCGCGGGCAGAACATCCAAACCAACGACCTCCGTTGGCCGGGCCAACCCTTCTGGCTGAGCTTCTGTCGAGAGAACGGAGTATGTCCCGGTTTGACGTTGGTTGCGGCCAATGCCCAGTCCTGTGGAGGCGTTGCCCTGCGGGTCCAGGTCGATAAGGAGAACACGACGTCCCGATTGCGCAATGGCGACCGCGAGGTTTACGGCGGTCGTGGTTTTTCCCACACCGCCTTTTTGGTTGGCGACAGCAATGATGCGCGCTGTGCCAGCACCACGTGGCTTAGTCGCAGTTGCTTCACGCCCGCGCACGAGACAACCCGGTAAGTTCGAGCACCACTCCGGACGGATCAACGACGCTCTTGTGCAGCTCGACCTGCATGTTCCATTCGCCACCGGCTTCGTCTATTTCCCGCTTCGCATTCTTGCCTTTCAAGAACAAAGCAACACCCCCCGGCTTCAGTAACCGCTCACCATATCGCAGCAGCTGCGGCAATGGCGCCAGTGCGCGGGCCGTAAGGACGTCGGCCGGCACGATATCGACCTCTTCAATTCTTGCTGGCATGACCTCAGCGGGAGCGTGGGTCACATGGGCGACTTCTTGAAGAAAGGCGGCCTTTCGTCGATCTGCCTCGATTAAAACGAAACTCATACCGGTTGCTATGGAGAGAACCAGGCCGGGGAAACCAGCCCCTGAACCCAGATCAATGCCTCTTTGCGCCTTCTTCGGCAGAAAGGCCGTAAGCTGCAAAGCGTCTTCGAAATGGCGATGGTATAGGTCGGCCTCGGTGCTGCGGCTCACCAAATTGATGACGCGATTCCACTTAAGGAGACGCGCAGCATAGATCGTCAGCCGTTCCCATGTTTCACGTGAAACACTCAGTGTCTCGCCAAAGTTTTGTTTCACGTGAAACGTGGCGTGGTGGTGCGTTCGGCCGAGCGAATATATGCCAGCACTGCCAAAGCCGCAGGAGGCGTTATTCCCCGAACTCTAGTGAGCGCACCAAACGAGGCGGGGCGAGCCTGCTCAAGGCGTTCTTGCATTTCATGGCTTAGCCCTCCGATAGCAGCATAGCGGATGCTGTCAGGAATAGAGAGACTGTCAGATTGGCTAAGCTGCCGGGCCTCTGCGTTCTGGCGCTTCAGGAAACCCCCATACTGCGCAGCGATCAGGATCTGTTCACGTGCCCGTGGGTGAAGGTCGCGCAGCCAAGGAAATGCCCGAGCCAGATCGGCATCGCTCAAGCCGCCTGCTGCCAACGTCAGAACACCACGACGCTGACCGTCATCCCGCACGGTGAACCCTGCTTGGCAAAGTTCTGCGGGTGAACGCAAATCGGCTTCAGCCATGTCCAGCCCCGCTTCGAGTTGTGCCTTATAGTAGGTAAACTCGGCCATACGCGAGGGGCGCACGCATCCAAGTGTTGCACCCAGTGGCGTGAGGCGCAGATCGGCATTATCCGGGCGCAATGTCAGCCGGAACTCGGCCCGCGATGTAAACATGCGGTAGGGTTCCGTCACACCGTGAAGCGTCAGATCGTCCACCATCACACCAATGTAGCTGGTTGAACGATCCAAGATCACCGGGGCTGAGCCGTCAGCACGGCGGGTGGCATTGATCCCGGCGAGAATGCCTTGTGCGCCAGCCTCCTCGTAACCCGTCGTGCCGTTGATCTGTCCTGCGAGATACAACCCGGGCAAGGCGCGCACCTCAAGCGACGGCCGCAATGCGCGCGGATCGACGTAGGTGTATTCGATCGCGTAGCCCGGCTGACAAATCTCAGCGTTCTCAAGCCCGGGGATGGTCGCGACGAGGCGCTGCTGGATGTCGGCCGGCAAACTCGTTGAAATTCCATTCGGATAAACGAGATCCGAGACGAGCCCCTCCGGCTCTAAGAAAATCTGGTGCCCGTCACGCGCACCGAATCGCACCACCTTGTCCTCGATCGATGGACAATAACGCGGTCCCCGGCCAGCAATCTCTCCGCCATAAACTGCGGAGAGATGAAGGTTGTTGTGTATTAAATCGTGCGTTGCCTGCGTTGTGCGCGTAATGCGGCAGCCCACCTGCGGCAAGATGATTGAGGATGTCATCGTGCTCATAGGTTCAGGGGCGTCATCACCCCTGTCCTCTATCAAGCTATCCCAAGCGATGCTTCTACGCGCCAGCCGGGGCGGTGTCCCCGTCTTGAGGCGGCCAGTGGGCAAGCCCAAAGATGCAAGCCGCGTCGCAAGTCGGATCGCGGGCACCTCGCCCATCCGACCACCAGGTGTAGTGGCGCACCCGATGTGGATCATGCCGTTTAAAAACGTGCCTGTCGTCAAAACAATGGCTGCGCATTTTATCGTCGAGCCGCTGCCGCAGATCACCCCCGCAACGGCGCCGCCGGCATCAATGATAACGTCCTCGACAACATCTTCGCGCAACTGCAGGCACGCATGCTCGCGCAAGATCGACTGAACAGCCGCCTGATACAAACCCCGATCGGCCTGCACTCTCGGGCCGCGCACGGCCGGGCCTTTGGAGCGGTTAAGCACCTTGTGATGAATGGCGGCCTGATCCGCGGCGCGCGCCATCACGCCATCCAAGGCATCGATCTCCCGCACCAGATGGCCCTTACCCACACCGCCAATGGATGGATTGCAGGACATCGCGCCGATTGCGGACAAACGTTGTGTCAGCAGCAGGGTGCGCGCACCCATGCGGGACGCGACGGCGGCTGCCTCCGTGCCCGCGTGACCGCCGCCTACCACCACAACGTCAAAATCATTCACGAAAGGCACAGGTGGCACCCTTTACTTGCCGATGCAGAAAGCCCCGAAGATCGTGTCGAGCAAATCTTCTACGCCCACAGCGCCGCTTATACGTCCAAGCGCGCGCATGGCCAGCCTCAGTTCTTCACCGCGGATTTCCGGCAACTCGGCCGCGACCGCTCGCGCCAAGCAAGATGACGCGTCCTCCAAGGCGGCGCGATGCCGTGCGCGGCTAAGCACCGGATTGTCAGCCGTATCAGTGAGCCGAACAATTTCGGCTTGAAGCGATGCACGCAGTCTATCAAGCCCCTCGCCCGAGCGCGCGCTGACGCCGATCCAGCCTGGCGGGGCTGGCAGCAAATCGATTTTGTTGGCGATGCGTAACGCACCTGGTCTGCTGGCGGAAGCGTCTACCGCCATGGCTGAATCGATAACATAAATGACAAGATCGGCTTCCTGGGCGCGAGCCCGCGCGCGGCGAACGCCTTCGGCCTCCACCGGGTCTTGCGTCACTCGCAATCCTGCGGTGTCGATCAACGTCACGCCAATGCCCGCCACCTGCATGCGGACTTCAAGCGCATCCCTTGTGGTCCCCGGTTGCGGAGACGTGATGGCAGCCTCCCGCCCGGCAAGACAATTGAGCAAGGATGATTTCCCCACATTGGGTGCGCCGACGATCGCCACTACAACGCCTTCACGCACACGCATGCCCTGGTCGCTCAGCCGGGACGACGCAGCCAGCGTATCCGCCAGCAGCCGGGTCTCGTCGAGCAACTCCACCTCGACGGCGGCGGGAAGGTCATCATCGGGAAAGTCGATCAGCGCCTCCTGCCAGGCAAGGATGCGCCTCAGTCGTGCCGACCAGTCCGCCAGCAACGCGCTTTGCGCACCCTGCGTTTGCGCAAAGGCAAGACGACGCTGCGCTTCGGTCTCGGCCGCGACCAGATCGGCCACGCCTTCGGCCTCCAGCAGATCCATTTTGCCGTTCAAGACCGCACGGCGCGTGAATTCGCCTGGCTCGGCCGGTTTGGCGCCAGCGGTCATAAGCGCGGACGTCACCGCCTGGAGTATGGCGGGTCCGCCATGAAGATGGAATTCAGCGCAATCCTCGCCCGTATAGCTGCTTGGGGCTTGCCAAAAGAGCACGACAGCGCGGTCGAGGGGATTGCCTTCGCAATCGCGCAGCGTGCGCAGGCGCATCTGGCGTATGGGGGGCACGTCGCCTGCCAGGCGTTGAACGATCACGCGCACGTCAGGCCCGGAAAGGCGGATAATCGCAATGGCGGCCCGGTTGGCGCCAGTCGCCAAAGCAAAGATCGTCGTCAAACGCCCAATCGGCCTGGCGTCATGGCGGAAGCATCAGATCATGCGCGCGTCCGCCGCCGAGCAGGTGTTTTTCCAACACCAGGTCGGCATCCGTCTCATTTCGTATACGATACCAAACACCTTCGGGATAGATCACTATAATCGGCCCGAACTCGCAACGATCAAGGCAGCCGGCGGCGTTGATCCTGACCCGCGGAAGGCCGAGCGCCCTGGCGCGAACCTTGATGTAATCACGCAACTTCTCCGAACCCCGCACGGCGCAACTGCCCTTTGGATGCCCATCGGCGCGTCGATTTGTGCAAACAAACACATGGGCCGCGAAATAGGGTGCGGGATCGTCAGCCAGTTTTTCGCCCATCGATATATCCGCTTCGGCCAAATGTCGTTCAAAGGAAATCGTCATGACACGGCCTGCGCTCGGGAGCCAGCAGGCAGGCCGGACAAGGGCGCCGCAAACCTGTGGGGTTTTTGCCGTTTGCCTAGGTCGACCCAGCCTTGCCTCCCCCCTAGCCGCGGGCGCCGACTGAGCATACATCTGCCGCCCGCCAATGCCGTCCCTTTCCCTTCACACGCCGCTCGGCGCCTTGACCGTCTCGCAGGAAGCAGACGCGATCGTGGCACTCGACTGGGGCTGGGGGCGTGACCAGACACAAACCGCTCTTCTCAGCCGCGCGGTCGAACAACTGCATGCTTACTTCGATGCGACGCTTCGCGTGTTCGACCTGCCGCTTGCACCCGCAGGCAGCTTCTACCGGCAGCGTGTCTGGGCCGCCTTGCGCGATGTCGCCTATGGCCAAACCTGCTCCTATGCCGCGCTCGCCCGTTTGGCCGGCGGCTCGGCACGCAGCATCGGCGGTGCGAATGGCGCCAACCCCATTCCGATCATCATCCCCTGCCATCGTGTGGTCGGCGCCACCGGGCTGGGCGGCTACTCCGGCGGGGAGGGTCTGCAAACGAAGTCATGGCTACTTGCCCATGAAGGCGCTGTCATTCCCCAGGCCGCTCGCCCCCCGGCCAGCAATCGTGCCGGCCTGACGGATCATTCCATGACCCAAAGCCTGCCCCTGCATCACCGATGAGCAAAGCCATTCGCATGCACGCGCCTGGCGGGCCCGAGGTGCTGCGCTGGGAGCAAATCCCCAAGCCAGAGCCGGCCCCGGGCGAACTCCTGATCCGTCAGGAAGCCATCGGCCTGAACTATATCGACGTGTATTTCCGCACGGGCCTCTACAAGCTGCCTCACCTCCCCGCTGTCATCGGCCAGGAAGGGGCGGGCGTGATCGAAGCCGTCGGCAGTGACGTCACGGGCTTTGCGCCCGGCGAGCGCATCGCCTACGCCGGTGCGCTCGGCGCCTACGCCACCCATCGCGTCATCCACGCCACTCAGGCCATCAGGCTGCCGCAGGATATCGACCCGCGCATTGCCGCCGCCACCACGCTTCAGGGCCTGACCGCGCAATATCTGCTTTTCCGCACCCACAAAGTGGTACCTGGCGAGACGATCCTTGTGCACGCCGCCGCCGGCGGCGTTGGCCTGCTGCTCTGCCAATGGGCGAGCCACCTCGGCGTCACGGTTATCGGCGTCACGTCCACGCCGGAAAAGGCCGCGCTCGCCCGCTTCCATGGCGCCACCCACGTTGTCGTCGGTCATCAAAATCTCGCAGCCGAAGTCAAGCGCATCACCGCGGGCGAGATGGTGCCCGTGGTCTATGACAGCGTCGGGCGCGACACCTTCCACGCCAGCCTCGATTGCCTGGCGCCTCTCGGGCTGATGGTCAGCTACGGCAATGCCTCCGGTGCGGTGCCTCCCGTAGAACTTAGCCTGCTCAGCGCCAAGGGCAGTCTCTTCCTGACCCGGCCGTCGCTGGCCACCTACACCGCCAAGCCGGCAACCCGAGACAAGATGGCGGCGGACCTCTTCGATGCACTGCGCCATGGCGTGCTGAAGCCGCAGATCAACCAGACCTTTCCCCTGCAAGACGCGCAGGAGGCGCATATCGCCCTGGAGGCGCGCCGCACCACCGGCCAGACCATCCTGATACCGTGACGGCCCGCGCACCTCTTTGTGCAACGCGCCGTTACCCTTCTTTTCTTGGCGCCGGCCACCCGCACGCCGAAATGACGCGATGAAGAAGGAGATTGCTCTCATGGCCAAGTTTTCGACGCGCGTATGGGCGGGCGCCGCTGCAATGGCCGCCGCATTGTCCCTGCAGGTTCTCGCCGCCCCCGCGGCCGAGGCAGCCTGGGGCCGTGGCGGTGGCGGTTTTGGCGGTGGCGGTTGGCACGGCGGCGGCTTTGGCGGCGGCTGGCACGGCGGATATGGCGGTGGCTGGCATGGTGGCTTCGGCGGCTGGCGCGGTGGCGCGTGGCACGGTGGTTATGGCTTCCGCGCCGGCTGGGGT
>CAXUNZ010000009.1:28938-40445 GCA_964252525.1 uncultured Acetobacteraceae bacterium | reverse complement strand
GGTCTGGGCTGCCGAGGCGCGCCAGCTCGATCAGCCGGTCGAGCTCGGGCGCGCCGAAACCCCGCCACCAATCGATGTCGGGCGGGGCCGCCGGCGGCTGTGCGGGCGAGGTGTAGGCCAGCGGCACATCCAGTCGAGGCCGGTGGTAGGTAGGACCGACGCCGCAGCCTGCCAGGCTGGCGCAGGCGAGGCACCCCGCCAGCAGGGCGCGGGGGACGGTCATAAAGGCGGCATGTCTGGCTGGGCTTCCGTGGATGGCGTCGTTCTAGCCAGGATCATCTCTGGCGCCAAGGCGGGGTAAAAAAGGCCTTCTTTCATGAAAGAAAGAAGCAAAGAACTTTTTCAACTCGCCGCACGCGGCATGGCCAAGGTTTCATGCGGCGCCAACTTTCAAATTTTTTTGCCTCCTTTTCTTTAGTGGAAGTGTCTTGCCCCGCCTTTTACATGGTGAAACTCTCTCCCTGATGCGCCCGCTCACCCGACGCGCCGCTTTGACCGGCGCCCTCTGTCTGCCCGCGCTGTCCGCCCGCGCGGACAGCACCGTGACGATAGGCGTGCTCACCGATCTGTCGGGTCCTTACGCCGACATCGCCGGGCAGGGCTCGATTGCCTGCGTGCGCCAGGCGGTGCGCGAAGCCGGCCAGGCCGGTCTGCCGGCGGCGACTGTGCTCAGCGCGGATCACCGCAACGACCCCGCCGCCGGTGCCGCCATCGCGCGGCAATGGTATGGCCAGGGCGTCGATCTGATTATCGATGTACCCAATTCGGACGTGGCGCTGGCCGTGTCCGCGGTCGCGCGCGCGGCCAATCGGGCCTACGTCAATTGCGGCGCCGGCAGCACCGCCCTGACCGGCGCGCAATGCGCGCCCACGACGATTCACTGGTCGTACGACACGCATATGCTGGCGCGCTCGACGGGTGGCGCGCTGACCGCGCATGGCGGCAGCACGTGGTTTTTCATCACGCCCGATTATGCCTTCGGCCACGAAATGGAAGGGCAGACAAGCCGGCAGATTAGGCAGGCGGGCGGGCGTGTTCTGGGCACCGCCGTCTATCCCTTTCCAGGCACGAAGGATTTCCGCCCGCAATTGCGTCAGGCGGCGCAAAGCGGAGCGCAAGTGTTGGGACTGGCCAATGCCGGCACCGATATCAGCATGTGCCTCTCGCAGGCGCGCGCGGAAGGTGTTACGGAAAACCTCCGCGTGGCGTGCCTGTTGATGCAGATCGCCGACGTTCACAGGCTGGGGCTGGAAGCGGCCCAAGGCTTGGTGCTGACGGAGAGTTTCTACTGGGATTTGAACGACCGCACGCGTGCTTTTACCGCGCGCCTGTTGGCGGCCGAGGCGGGCGCGCACCGGCCGGACATGATCCAGGCGGGGTGCTATGCGGGGGCGCTGCATTTCCTCAAGGCGGTGGGCGCGTTGGGTGTTGCGCGCGCCCGCTTGGATGGCGCGGCGGTCGTGGCCCGCATGAAGGCGACGGGCACGGATGACGATGCGTTTGGTGCCTGCCGCATCCGGCACGACGGGCGGGTGATGGTCTCGGCGTTGTTGTTCGAGGTGAAGTCACCCGATGAGAGCGACGGCGCGTGGGATTATTACCGGCTTGTATCGACGGTGGGACCGGAGGAGGCGTTTACGCCCGAGGGGCAGGACGGGTGCGTGATGGCGCGGGGGTGATGCGGAGCCAGATATCGCTATCCTTGCTCACTGAGGCAGACCCCTGCCCGGGACCATCGCTCCGAAACGCTGGCTTTCAGAACAACGATACGCCAGGTGTACAACATCCGGCCAAACGCTCTCAATCGCATCGCGCGCACTGTTCCGGATCGCGGATAGCCGCGTGAACAAGCAGCCGGCTTGATATCGACTAGGCAAAAGCCGGATTTTAGAGGCAGGTTAGGTGACGGTGTCGTGGGCAGGCTGGCAACGCGCCGGCCGCCTTCGCCCATCCCCACACCCAAGTCTTCCTTGAAGGATACGCCGCCATGGACACCCACACACCCGCGCTTGAGGCAAGCGACGGCGCCTTCGACTTCAACAATCCGGCCTTTCGGGCCGACCCCTACCCCGCCTACCGCTTCCTGCGCGAAGCCGCGCCTATCTGGCGCGCGCCCACGGGGCAATGGCTGATTTCGACACACGCGCACACCACCGCCATTTTACGAGACTCACGGTTCGGTCATGCCAATACGGGCGAGATATCGCCCGAGATCGAGAACGAGACGATCATCCGTTCGCTTGCGCAAACCATGCTCCTGCTCGATCCGCCGGCCCATACGCGCATGCGCGGCCTGGTCGCCAAGGCCTTTACCGCGAGGCGCATGGAGGCATTGCGGCCACGCATCGAAATCATCGTGGACGAGCTGCTCGATGCGGTTGCGGCCAATGGCGGCATGGATGTGATCGCCGACTTCGCCCACAAGCTGCCGGTGACCGTCATTTGCGACATGCTGGGCATTCCCGAAAGCGACCGCGACCCCTTCCTCAACGAATCCACCGTCCGCGGCCGCATTCTGGATCCCACACCGCTGTCGCGTGAAGAGCTCGACGAATCCAATGCCGCAAGCGCCGCCAATCGCGACTATTTCACGCATCTTTTTGCCTATCGTCGCGCCAATCCGGGCGAAGATCTGACCAGCGCTCTGCTCGCCGCGCGTGAGGCCGATGACAGCCTCACCGATGAGGAAATCATCGCCAATATCGGCCTGCTCTTCGGCGCCGGGCATGAAACCACGACCAATTTGATCGGCAATGGTGTACTCGCGCTGCACCGCAATCCCACGCAGCTCGAACGCCTGCGCGTTGATGCATCTCTCCTGCCCAACGCGGTCGAGGAAGTTCTGCGTTACGACAGCCCCGTGCAGTTGACTGGCCGCATCGCGCTGACGGACGTGGAATTCGGCGGCACATACATCGAAAAAGGCCAGGAGGTGATTACGCTGCTAGGCGCCGCCAACCGCGATCCCGCGGCCTATGAGGGTGATCCGGAAACGCTGGACGTGGGCCGGCCCGGCGTGCGCGCCATCAGCTTCGGCGGTGGTATTCATTTCTGCCTTGGCGCGCAGCTCGCGCGCATCGAGGGCGAGGTGGCTTTTCGCAAATTGATCGAGCGGCTGCCGGGGCTACGGCTTGCCGATCCGGACCATGTCGAATGGAAGCCCACGATCACGCTGCGTGGCCTGCGTGCGCTGCCGGCGGTGTGGTAGAAGGTCTGTTCGCGCGGTCTGCACCAGGTCCCGGGAGCGTTCGCACCCGGTGCCGAAAAGCGGGAAAGATCGACGCAAAAAAAAGGCTGGGGGAGCAGTGCCTGCCCCCCCAAGACCCCCCGTCATTATTTTAGGGCGGCGCCTTCTTTCGACTGTGTCGGTGTCAACGCGGACTGGTGGAATTTTCTCGGTGGCATAAAAGACCTGGTGGGACGGGTGTGCACGCGGCGTTCTGCCCGAGGTCCATGCGCTGCATGAGCGGAATGATTTCCGAAAGAAAAAGCCGCGTCTCGCCTGCTTGCAGCGGCGTGTGCAGTCCACGCTGGAGCGCCGTTTCGCAGGCGGGCGGCGCTGGGGGCGTTGCCGTACGCACGCCGTTCAGCGCCGCGCCGCGCCGCACGGCAAGCAAATTATACTGGTCCTGCTTGCCGGAATACGTCGCGCACAGCGGCACAATGCCGAAGCGCGTCGTCCCGTCCGGCAGGGTGACATCGGGCGCCACCTGCTCCCCGCCGCTGAGATATGCAAGCGCGCGGTGCCGCAGCGGCTGCGTGTCGATCCATTGAAGGGCGATGATTGCGGCCGCCAATGCCAGGAAAATCGCCGGACGCAGGCGCTGCGCCAGGTATCCCGTCGCCGTCAGCAACAGCGCGTAATCGACCGACCATACGGCGCGGCCGGACGCGCGCACCGGTGCCAGCAGGTGGTCAAGCAAAACCACGTCGATCGGCAAGCCCCATGGGCCGATGGTCACATGCGGCGTCACCGCCAGCGCGAACAGAGCCGCAAGTACGATGGCCAATCCGCCGAGGTCTCGCCAGACCTCGCGGGCCGAGCGCCGCCCTGATGCCGCCGCGTGCCAGGCCGCGGCGCCAAGCAGCAGCAGCACGCCGGCACCGAGATAGTTGAACCCCTCATACTGATAGCCGGTGGCGTCAAGCAGCGGCAGGCGCGGCCCGAAGAGGCCCGAGAGCTGCGGCCATACCGGCGCGAGCAGATTTGTCGAATAGAGTCCGAAACCGGGACCACCGCTACTGATGATACCATTGAGCAGCATGAAGGCGGCAATGCAGACCAGGCACGCTAACGCCCAGCCGCGAATGGCCGCGCGCGCGCCCGCGCGGCCATGCACCAGCATGTGCAACCCCGGCGCGGCAAGCAGTGCTGCGCTGAAGATGAACAGATACGGGTGTATCAGCACCGCCAGCAGCAACAAGCCGAGCGTGCGTGGCAAAGCCGCCGCTTCGCCGGCGCGGCATAGTCGCGCAGCCTCGCCCAGCGCAACGAGCAGCAGGAATTGGCCAAAAAGGTTGATGTGGAAGACGCGGAACAGATAGGCCGGCAACAACAGAGCGAGCAGCCCGGCCAGAAGGGCTGACGCGGCCTCGTTCAGACGGGAGGCTGGCGCGCGTCCGGTCAGCGTGCGCATGGCGTAAACCGCGCCAAATGGCTGCAGCAGCAGGCACCAGGCCAACCACACGCCCATGAGATCGACACGACTCCCGGCTATGGCAGCCGCGGCTTTGGCGAGCACCGAGACAGCCGGATTGCTGTCCGTCATCGCAATGGTGATGTCGGGCCCGAGCGTGGGTGCGACCAGCCACGGCCAGTGCTGGCCGTGCGCCTGGTAGGCGAGATGGCCGAGCAGATTCTCGGCCAGATCGCCGGTCGGATAGCGGAAGAGTCCCGCCCCCGCGACCGTCTGCCACGGCAGTGCGTAGGCGATGGCGGCAACACCCGTGCCGAGTGCCACGGCATAGGGCAGGAAGCGCCATCGATCCGGTTCGGCGGTAGTTGGCGTATAGGCGCCGACCATCAGGCCACGTGCCCGACCGATAGAAGGGGCGCTGCGGCCAGGCCGCTGGAGGGGCGTTCGCCAAACCGCCAAACCAAGCAGCGCACAGGCAGAAGCATCGCCAAAACCAATAGCGTGCCGCATGATTTAGAGGCCACTGCGTTCATCTCTGGTAGCCGCCCGCAGAAAAGCGCGCTTGGCAGAAGCCTTTGCCATAAGGAGGCAAGTCGGCACGGGGGCGCCGGTCGGCGGGAATGGGACTGGTCGGAGTGAGAGGATTCGAACCTCCGGCCTCTGCCTCCCGAAGGCAGCGCTCTACCAGGCTGAGCTACACTCCGGCCGCGCGGCGCCTATAGCCGGTCAGGCCCTGCCGCGGCAAGCCTGCGCGATAGCCGCGCGGACTCATCCGCCACGGTCGGCGGTATCTCCGCCAGCCGCGTCAGCACCGCCGGCACGTCGCCCATCACCTCGAACAATCGCCGGGAATCTCCGCCTGCAAAACCCTGCGCAATCGTCGTATCCAGCGCCCCGAGCAGGGCGCGCGCCCACCCGGCGGCATCGCAAATCAGCACCGGCTTGTCGTGCAGCCCAAGCTGACGCCAGGTAATGATCTCGATCGTCTCATCCAGCGTGCCCAACCCACCCGGCAAGGTGACGAAAGCGTCCGCCATGTCGAACATCATCCGCTTGCGGGTGTGCATGCTTTCCGTGACATGCAGCGTACTCAACCCGGAATGGGCAACTTCCAGGCGCGTCAGGAACGCGGGGATGACGCCGACCACCTGTCCGCCGGCGGCGAGCGCCGCATCCGCCAGCGCGCCCATCAGCCCCACTCGCCCGCCGCCATAGACCAGATTGATCCCACGCTCGGCCAGGCCGGTGCCCAGAGTCACCGCGGCGGCGCGCGCGGCCGGGTCATGGCCGCAGCGCGAACCGCAGAAGACGGCCACAGCGCGCGGGCAAGACGTGTCGGACAAGGCAGGCTCCCGCGCGTTGGCTGCCGCGTTCTGGCGGGCGGCGGGCAAGCGTGCAACAGCGTGGCATGGTTTGCGCAACGCAGGCCCGCTGGTAAGCTGGGGCGACAAGGCAGGCGGATTCGCCCGCCTTAGAGGATGACCGACCGATGAAGCTCAAGGCCGACCGCGCCACGCTGATGAAGGCGCTGGCCCATATCCAGAGCGTCGCCGAAAAGCGCAACACCATCCCTATTCTGGCGAACGTGCTGATTGCGGTGCGTGATGGGCGTCTCGCCTTTACCGCCACGGACATGGAAATCGCCATTGTCGAGGAAGTGGCCGCCAGCACCAGCCGCAATGGCGCGACCACCGCGCCCGCTGCCACGCTCTACGACATCGTGCGCAAGCTGCCCGACAGTGCCGAGATCGAGCTCGACCATCCCGGCGGCGATGCCCAGCTCGCCCTGCGGGCCGGCCGCTTCGCCACCAGCCTGGTCGTGCTTCCGGTCGAGGATTTTCCCTCAATGACCGCCGGCCAGTTGCCCCATCATTTCCACCTTCCCTCGCTGGTGCTGCGCGGCCTGATCGACCGCACGCGCTTTGCGATATCGACGGAGGAGACGCGCTACTACCTCAACGGCATCTACCTGCACGCAGCCGTGGCCGATGGCGCGCGTATGTTGCGCGCGGTTGCCACCGACGGCCATCGCCTGGCGCGCGTGGAGGAGCCGCTGCCCGAAGGCGCGGAGACGATCCCCGGCGTGATCGTGCCGCGCAAGACCGTGGGCGAATTGCGCAAGCTGCTGGATGAGGAAAGCGGCAGCGTGGAAGTGGGACTTTCCGATACGCGCATACAGTTCAAGGTCGGGCCCATTACGCTGACCAGCAAGCTGATCGATGGCACCTTCCCCGAATACGAGCGCGTCATTCCGCGCGACAACGACAAGGTGCTGCGTGTCGGCAAAAAGGATTTCTCCGATGCGGTGGGGCGCGTGGCGGCGATTTCCTCGGAGCGCTCGCGCCCGGTCAAGCTCAGTTTGCAGCCGCATCTGCTGACATTGTCGGCGGCGAGCGCCGAGCAGGGTACGGCGAGCGAGGAGCTGGATGGCGATCGCGTGCAGTATGATGCGGGCGCGCTGGAGATCGGCTTTCAGGCGCGGTATCTGAACGACATCACCGATCAGATTTCGGACGCGGTGGAGTTTCGGTTCGCCGATGGCTCGGCACCGACGATCGTGCGCGATGCCGGCGATGAGTCGGCGTTGTATGTGCTTATGCCGATGCGGGTGTGAACGGCTGGGGCGATGGTGCCTCTCTCCAACCTTTTCTTGAGCGCTCGGTATTATCCCGGCCTTGCCAGCAGCCCGGACCGCCATTCCGCGAGCCAGATCGGCAGCGCCCGCGCCGGCAGCGGCCGGCAGAACAAGAAGCCTTGCAGCGCATCCACGCCCAGCGCGCGCATGCGCGTCATGGCCGCTTGGTCTTCAATCCCTTCCGCCGTGACCATCAGTCCCGCGCGCTTGGCCGCCTCCACGATCTCGCCCGCCTGCATGCCAGGCTCGCCCGCCAAAGCCCCGTCCAGCTTAAGGCCCGTGAACGGCAGATCCAGCAGCGCGCGCCAATGCGGCAGTCGTGGTCCGGCGTCATCGATACTGACCAGAAATCCCACGGCGCGCCATCGTTCGACCGCGGCACCCAGCGCCAGCAGATCGGGCTTCTCTACCGTCTCCAGCAGTTCGATCACAACCTGCCCGGGCACCATGCCGACAACCGCAATCAACTCGCGCGCGCGATCCGGCGCATCGGCGTGGCAAAGACTGCTGAGCGGCACGTTGAGGCTGAAATTGCGCGCGGGCAGTCCCGGCAAACCGCGCAGATCCAGCATGGCGCGCGCAGCCACAATCGCGGTCACCGTCCGTTCCTGGCCCGATGCGATCGCCTGCGGCATGAAATCCTTCGGGCGCAAAATCCCCAGGCTTGGATGATGCAACCGTGCCAGGGCTTCCACCCCGACCGGTTCCAGCGAGGCAGCATCGACGATTGGCTGGAAGCGCGCGCGCAACTGACCTTCGTGCAGAGCCGCGCGCAGTTCGTCGGCGGTAAGCTCGGGCATCTTTTCCGGGACAAAGGGCCGGTGGTCGCGCAGCGTTTGTGAAATGGCCGCGGCAATCCCCGACTCCACCGCAAGCAAGGATGGACCCTGATCGTCCACGGCCCCCAGCATCAGCAGGGGCGTGGGCACGCTTGTCACCTCATCGACCATGCCGGCCAGCGCATCGAGACGCTGGGGGTCCATGCTCGCCTGCACCAGCACGTGCGTGCAGAGCTGCGCCGGCCTCAGCAACCATGACAGCGCCGCTTCCAAGCTTGGCAGCACATCTATTTTCGTCCCGAGCCGCGCGGCCGCGGCCGCAGCTTCGCCTTGCAGCGCAGGCTCGGCCGTCACCAAAAGCAGGCGGGTGTTCACGGCATTCATCGGATGTGGAGGCTCCGTGGAACCACGCATAGCATGTTACGCGTTGCCAAAGAGGGAACTGGCGAGAATGTGCTTAGAGGCCTTCGCGCATGCGCCGGCGCGATCTGCCCTCGTTCCGCGGATCCATCGTCATCAATTAAGGCCGCGCGCCCGCCGGAGCCCCGGTTTTCGGCGGCAGTGATGTCACGTCCCGCCGCAACCGATGTTCGCCCAGCAACAACAGGATAGGCGCCGCGATCATGATGGAAGAGACGGTGCCGATGGCGATGCCGAACAGCATCGTCCAGGCAAAACCCGACAGCGTCGAGCCGCCGAAAAACGCCAGAGGCAGGCTGGCGAGGAAGACGGTGCAGGATGTGCCGAGCGTGCGGTTCAACGTCTCGTTGATGGAGAGATCGATCAAATCCCGCAGGGGCATGGATTTGTACTTGCGCAGGTTTTCCCGCACGCGATCATACACCACCACCTTGTCGTTGGTCGAATAGCCGATGATGGTCAGGATGGCCGCGACCATCACCAAATCGAATTGTATATGCGTGACCACCAGAAAACCGATTGTTTTAGTAACATCAAGCAGCAAGGTTACCACCGCGCCCACGGCGAACTGCCATTCGAAACGGAACCAGATATAGGCCATGATCATGGCGAGCGAGATGGCTAGCGCCAGCATGCCGTCGGTGAATAGCTCGTCGGAGACGGAGGCGCCGACGACGTCCGCGCGCTGCACGGTCGCGCCGGGCGCGGCGTGGGAAAGGGTGGCGCGTACCTGTGATTGCAGCGCTTGGTTGCCGGCTTCGGTGGGTTGTGTGTCGAGGCGGATGAGCAGGTCTCGCGGACCGCCGAAAGTCTGCAGCCCAGCGAGCTGGATGTGGTCATGCGCGAAGGCGGTGCGCAAGGTGGGGATGTCGGCGGGGCTTGGCGTGGTGACTTCCATGACGATGCCGCCCTTGAAGTCGATGCCGAGGTTCAGGCCGGGGTAGAAGAATAGTCCGATGGAAATGGTGGAGAGCAGAAAGGATCCGGCAAGTCCCCAAAAACGCGCGCGCATGAAGTGGATGCGGGTGTTATCGGGGACGAAGCGGAGCAGAGGGCGCAGGAACATGCCCGCACCCTAGAACATAATCGGCGGAGAGGCGAGGCGTCCGCAGCACGCCTGCCTTCTGATGAAAGCCGGCGGCGGTGAGCTCCCGCTCGGCGGCGAGGCGGCGGGTTGCCGCCCGCCGTCCCGCGGCACCCAACCGCGGATCAGCCGGCTGAATTTGCCGGCTTGCCCGCGCGAGGCGCGGCCGCGGCATGATGCTGCATCATCTTGCCATTCGGCGCCGCATCCACTGTTTCCGTGTCGAAGCGCGTCGCGTCCTCGACTTTCTTGAGCGCCTGGTTGGCCTGGAAATAATGGCCTTCGCCGATCAACTGCGCCGCCTGGTCCACGCCGGACAACGTAGCGTTGAGCGGAGCGACCTCGACGACGAAATCCACGTCGATATCAGCCAGCTTCAGCGTCTTCATCGCCTCGGCGTGGCTGCCGTTTTTCAACTGCTCGTTCGCCTTGTCGATGCTCTGCGATTTCTGCGGGTTGGCAATGTAATCCTCATCGAGCGTCATGGAGCCATCCACGGGCAGCCAGGCGATCGGCGCCGTGTTGGCCTGGGTCTGCGAGGTTTGTCCGGATTTCTGCTGGGTGCCGGTCTGCGGCTTCAGATCGGCTTCGGCCTTGGTGAAGACGGTGTCATCGGAGCGGGCTTTCTGCATGCGGGTCTGCGCATCGTCGACGTAGGATTTTGCCTTCGCCGTGTTGCCGTCGAAGATCGCCAGGCGCGCCATGCGGATATCCTGGAAGGCGCGCGCGCCGTCATGGGACAGCTTGCCGAAATCGTTCATGGCGGCTTGCTGCTGCGCGTCGGGCTGCGCCGTGTTGTTATCTGCCGCCAGTGCCGATGAGCCGATGAGCGCCACGGCCGCCACGGCGATGCCGCAGCTCTTGAAATTGATCACGGTATCGTTCCTTCGCGTCATTCAGGCGTTCGGGCTTGAACGTCTTTCATCATGCGACAGGATAAAGCGGGCTTGCGAAGTGCCGTTGCGTAAACTCAGCTTCATGAAGCCGAGTGCATTTCAGGGCCACTAAAAGCCACGTCAAATCTGCATCGTCACGTGGCAGGGGTGCCGCCAAAATGATGGCGGGGAGGTCTGGGGGGACCGGCTCGGTCCCCCCCAGGTCTTTCCTTTACACGGGCAGCAATTGCGGCCGGCGCGCCGTGTACCACCGCACCATCATCAACCGTGCCAGCACCGTCGCCGTAAAGAGGGTGGTCACGATGCCGATCGTGATCGTCAGCGCGAAGCCCTTGACCGGCCCAGTGCCGAACACGAACAGCATCACATGCGCCAGAAACGCGGTGACGTTGCTGTCCAGGATGGTCGAGAACGCGCGGCGGAACCCCGTCTCCATCGCGTTCAGCGGGGTGCGGCCATTGCGGCTTTCCTCGCGGATGCGTTCATTGATCAGGATATTGGCGTCCACCGCCATACCCAGCGTCAGCAGCAGGCCGGCCATGCCAGGCAGCGTCAGCGCCGAGCCAAACAGCGAAAGGATCGCCACCATCAGCACCAGATTTACGACCAACGCGATATTCGCATACCAGCCGAACAACCCATAGAACGTGCCCATGAAGCCGATCACCAGCAGGAACCCGGCAGCCAGCGACAGCGCGCCCGCGCGAATGGAATCCGCGCCGAGTTCCGGTCCGACAGTCCGCTCCTCGACCACCTG
The DNA here is from genome assembly GCA_964252525.1 of uncultured Acetobacteraceae bacterium. Lineage (GTDB taxonomy): Bacteria > Pseudomonadota > Alphaproteobacteria > Acetobacterales > Acetobacteraceae > CAJCIS01. Next base: position 29,237 of record CAXUNZ010000009.1, on the reverse strand, counting down.
AAGCGGGGCGGGCAGGGCACCGGCGCGCAGCAGCAGGGCCAGGTCGGTCGCGCGCTGCGCATCGAAATTGCCGGTGATGCGTCCCTGGCCGCCCGGGATCACGCTCTGGATCACCGGCGCGGTGATGATGCGGTTATCCAGCACCACGGCGAAGCGGTGGCCGATATTGGCGCGCGTGATTTCGGCGAATTTGCGCGCGCCGATGGAATCAAAGGTGAAGTTCACCGTCCAGGCCCCGGTCTGCTGATCGGTGCCGGGCTGGGCGTCGGTCAGATCGCTGCCATCCACGTCCACATGGC
>CAXUNZ010000009.1:0-28928 GCA_964252525.1 uncultured Acetobacteraceae bacterium | reverse complement strand
GTCTGGCCCGGACCTTCTCCCTCCGGCAGCACCAGATCGCCCGGCGGTGCCGCCGAGCCCGGGGTCACCGCCTCATCGACCATGTGAAACGTCATCTTTGCCGTCGTCCCCAGCAACTGCTTGATGCGCTCGGGATCACCCGCGCCCGGCAGTTCGATCACGATGCGGCTGTCGCCCTGCCGCGTGATCTGCGGATCGACCACGCCGGTGGCATCGATGCGCCGGCGTACGATTTCGATCGACTGACGCACCGCCTCCGCCCCACGCGTCTTCAGCGCCGCTTGCTGCAAGGCGATGGCGACGTTGCCGCCGGGCAGGGCCGTGATGGTGAACTCGTCCCGCACGGCCTGGGGAATGGTGTGCAGGGCGGCCAGTCCCGCATCGTGCTGGGCGGGCTCGCGCAGATGCAGGAAGACGCGGTGCTGGCCCGGTTGAGCGGCGAGGTTCTGATAGCCGATCTCGGCGTGCAGCAGGGTGGCGCGGGCGGCGTCGGCCAGCGTGTCCAGCCGCTCGGCCTCGATGGCGGCCATATCGACCTGCATCAGCAGATAACTGCCGCCGCGCAGGTCGATGCCCAACGTCACGTGCCGCCACGGCATCCAAGGCGCCGGCGCGGGGAACAGGTTGGGCAGGCAGAGCAGGGCACCCAGGACGCAGACCCCAAGGATAAGCAGGGTCTTGGCGCGGCCAAAATACATCATGGCAAAAAGGGGTCTCCACGTTCAGCGTGGGGTATGCCCCGAGAGGGCCGCCGCGCGCAAACTAGAGACGGGGGGTTTGGGGGGCATGGCACATGCCCCCCAATTCTTCCGTTCTTGTCGCCGCCGGCAACGCACGCCTGCCGAACGGATGCAGCAACTGCCCCGCCAAATCCGGCGGCATCGGCTCATCGATCCCGTAGCGCTCCGGCAGCGCCCGCGGCAGGTAGAAGGACCCAAAGCATTTATCCAGCCAAGGCAGCATGGAGGCGTAGTTCTTGCCCCGCAGGGACACATCATCATTGGTGTGGTGCCAGTGATGGAAGGCAGGCGTCGCGATCAGATACTCAAGCTTACCGAAGCGCCAGCGCACATTGGCATGGACGAAAAACCCCCACATCCCGCCGATCAGCGTAAAGAGCACCGGCACCAGATCGAGCTTGGTGCCCGTAGGCTGCGCCAGCCCCAGCAGATACATCGGCGCCAACCCGCACAACCGGCCGAACACGCTGTCCACCGGATGGGTGCGCGTATTGACCAGAAAATCCATTTCCTCGGCGCTGTGATGGATGGCGTGGAAGCGCCACAGGAACGGCAGTTCGTGCATCCAGCGATGCGCCCAGTAATAGCCCGTCTCACCCACGACCATGGCGGCCGCCAGGCGCAGCCACAGCGGCAGCGCCGATACCGCGGCATAATAGGGGCTGGGCATGGCGCGGTGCGCCGCCCAGGCCAGGGCGGAAACCGGCAGCACCAGCAGCAGCTTGGGCACCAGGTTGCTGAGGAAATACCAGCCGATGTCGGTGGCAAGGCCGACGCGGCGCACGCGCTGCGCCTTGGCCGCGAAAAGGCGCTCCAGCGGCACGAAGACGGCCGCAATCAGCGCAAGCCAAACACATAGGCGCAGAACGCCGGTGACAAGCGGCATGACAGGATCCTGGTCTGCCATCCAGTCTATATTCTTAAACCGCGAAAGGCCAGTGAAGAGGGCGCCGGCCGGTGCTTTGCGCCGGCGGGCCGGTCTGATAGAAGCCTCAGGGACTCTCGAGGAAGACTGGGGAGCAGTGGCGCTCCCCAGACCCCTGTCTCTACGTTTGGTCGAGGCCGCCTATGTTTACGCTGAACGTCAATAATCAGGCCCGGCAGGTCGATGTGCCGGACGACATGCCGCTGCTGTGGGTCCTGCGCGACGTGCTCGGCCTGACCGGCACAAAATTCGGCTGCGGCATCGCCCAATGCGGCGCCTGCACCGTGCATATCGACGGCGCGCCCGTCCGCTCCTGCCTGCTGCCGGCCAGCCTCGCCGCGGACAAGGCCATCACCACGATCGAAGCCATCGGCGGCACGCCGGAGGGCGCACGCGTGCAAAAAGCCTGGCTCACCCAGGAAGTCGTGCAATGCGGCTACTGCCAATCGGGCCAGATCATGGCCGCCGCCGCGCTGCTGCGCACCACGCCCAAGCCCACCGATGCCGATATCGACCAGGCCATGGCCGGCAACATCTGCCGCTGCGCGACGTACGTGCGCATACGTGCCGCCATCCACCAGGCGGCGGAGGCGTAAGGACCATGACCCACATGCCCACGCGCCGGACCCTGCTTCGGACTGGCCTGGCCGCCGGCGGCGGCTTGCTGATCGGCGTGCACCTGCCCCGGGCCGCCTTCGGTGACGCACCGCTCGCCGTGGCACCCTTCGCGCCCAATGCCTTCGTGCGCATCCCGCCGACCGGTCCGATCACGCTGATCATGTCGCACACCGAGTGCGGGCAGGGCGTCTACACCAGCGCCTGCATGCTGATCGCCGAGGAACTCGAGGTCGGCCTCGACCAGATCGTGCCCGAACACGCGCCGCCCAACACCGCCCTCTACGCGGATCCCGAACTCGGCGAGCAGGCCACCGGCGGCAGCACATCCACGCGCACCGGCTGGATGCCCCTGCGGCAGGCGGGTGCGACGGCGCGCACCCTGCTGATCCAGGCCGCCGCGCAGGCCTGGGGCGTGGCGCCCGAGACGTGCGCCGCGCAACGCGGCGTCATCACCCATGCCGCCTCCGGCCGCTCTCTGCCCTACGGCGCGCTCGCCGGCCGCGCCGCCCTGCTGCCCGTGCCGCCCAACGTGGCCCTGAAGGACCCGTCCCGGTTCACGCTGATCGGCACCAGTCCGCGCCGGCTGGACACACCCTCCAAGGTTGATGGCACGATGCGCTTCGGCATCGACGTGGCTGTTCCCGGCATGAAGATCGCCACCGTGGCCGCCTGCCCGGTGATCGGCGGCAAGCTGCTGAGCATCGACGAGGCGGCCGCCCGGGCCGTCCCCGGCGTCATCGACATCGTGCGCATGGAAGACGCGGTCGCCATCATCGGCGATCATATGTGGGCAGCCATCCGCGGCCTGTCCGAAGCGGCGGCGCGCTGGGACGACGGGCCGCACGGCCACGTCAACACGCACGACATCGTCGCAGCCTTGGCCGAGGCATCGAACAATGCGGGCTTCATCGCCAAGACCCATGGCGACGCGCAGGGCGCGATTGCCGGCGCGGCCAGGCGGCTGGATGCGGTCTATCAGCTCCCCTTCCTCAGCCACGCGCCGATGGAGCCGATCAATGCGACGATCCATATCCGGCCGGATGGCGCCGACCTTTGGGTCGGCACCCAGGTTCCCGTGCGCGCGCAGGCGGCGGTGGCCAAGGTGGCGGGGCTGAAGCCCGAGCAGGTGACGGTGCACAACCAATACATGGGCGGCGCCTTCGGCCGGCGCCTGGATGTGGATGGCATCGAACAGGCGGCGCACATCGCCAAGGCCGTCAATTACCCGGTGAAAGTCGTCTGGACGCGCGAGGAGGACATCCAGCACGACCTCTTCCGCCCGTACTATTACGACCGCGTCTCCGCGGGCCTGGACGCCCAGGGCCGTGTTCTCGGCTGGACTCATCGCACGACGTGCAGTTCGGTCATGATGCGCTGGGCGCCTCCGGGCATGATCGAGGGGGGCAAGCTCGACCCCGATACCGTCGAGGGTGCCGCCGACACGCCCTACGATTTTCCCGCTCAACGCAACGAATGGGTGCACGCGGAATCGCCAGGCGTCATTACCGCCTGGTGGCGCGGCGTGGGGCCGACGCACAATGTCTTCGTGGTTGAAAGCTTTGTGGACGAGTTGGCTGAACTGGCCGGCGTAGATCCGCTGGAATTCCGCCGGCGCCTGGCCGGGCATAATCCACGCGCGCTCGGCGTGCTCAATCTGGTGGCGGAGAAATCGGGCTGGGGCACGCCCTTGCCGAAGGGCACCGGCCGCGGCGTGGCGCTGCAGTTCGCTTTCAATTCCTGGCTGGCAAGCGTGTTGGAAGTGGCTGTGACCGATGCGGGCGAAATCCAGCTCAAGCATGTGCACATGGCGGTCGATTGCGGCCCGGTGGTCAATCCCAACACGCTGGAGGCGCAAGCCCAGGGCGGCATGCTCTTCGGCTTGTCCATGGCTATGTACAGTGAAATCACTCACGCCAAAGGCCGTGTCGAACAAAGCAATTTTCACGATTATCGCATGTTGCGCATCAGCGAGACCCCGCCCGTCTCCGTGCACATCGTGCATAACCCGACGGCCCCGATCGGCGGCATCGGCGAGGCGGGGACGGCGAACGCGGCGCCCGCGCTGGCCAATGCCATATTTGCGGCAACGGGAAGGCGGCTGCGGCGCATACCCTTCGGAACGGGGCAGCTCAGTCCGGCGTAAGAAAGCAGTTCTTTTTGAAAAAAAGAACCAAAAAACCTTTTATTTTTTTCGCCGCCATAAACTTTCAAAAGTCTTTTTGCTTCTTTTCTTCAGAAAAAGAAGATTCTTCCTTCCTTCTGAAGACACCCCATGAAACGCATTCTCCCCCTCGCGCTCGCCTTGATGACCTGCGGTGCCGCAACACCCGGCGAGTACCTCACGCGCGCCGCCGACTGCATTGCCTGTCACACGGCCGAAGGCGGTACGCCCTATGCCGGCGGCCGCGCCTTCAAGCTGCCGGTCGGCACGATCTATTCCCCCAATATCACGCCCGACCGCGCCACCGGCATCGGCAATTACACGGACGAGGAATGGGTCGCCGCCATACAGCGCGGCATCGGTCATGGTGGCCGGCACCTCTATCCCGCCATGCCCTACACATCCTACAGCCGCATGTCGCGTGAAGATGCGTTGGCGATCAAGGCCTATCTTTTCACGCTGCCGCCGATACATCAGGAAAACACGGCCAACCATCTCGGCTTTCCCTTCAACCAGCGCTGGACGCTTGCCGTGTGGAACATTGCAAATGCACGCGCACCCGGCTTTACACCCGACACGGCGAAATCGGCGGAATGGAACCGCGGCGCCTATCTGGTGCAGGGGCTCAGTCACTGCGGCGAGTGCCACACGCCGCGCAACTGGATGATGGGTCTGAAATCGGGCCGGGAATTGGGCGGCGCGGTGGCCGCCGGCTGGATGTCCTACAACATCACCTCGGATCGCGCGCACGGCATCGGCGCCTGGTCCGACGCCGATCTGGCGCAATATCTCTCGACGGGCACGGCGGCCAACCACGGACCGGCATCAGGTCCGATGGCCGAGGCCATCACCGACAGCCTGCGCTTCCTCACTCAGGACGATATTCACGCCATCATCGCCTATCTGCGCACCGTGCCCGCGCAGGCGAGCGGGCCAGAAGCCGTTCCGGCCTCCACTGGCAATGCCGCTGATGAGGCGCTCGGTGCGCATATCTTTACGATCGCCTGCGCCGGCTGTCATTTGCAGAACGGACAAGGCCGTCAATCGCCTTGGGCCGCGTTGAGCGGTTCGCATTCGGCGGGCGATCCGCAAGCGACCAATATCCGGGAAGTGCTGATGCATGGCTCGGAATTGCAGACACCCTCTGGGCTGGTTTTCATGCACAGTTTTGCCGGCAGCTACACGGATGAGGAACTTGCCGCGGTGTCGCGCTACGTCACGCAGCACTTTTCCGGCCGCGGCAGCGACGTCACGCCGGAAGAGTATCGTCAGGCACGCAAACAGGGTCGTGTTTCGAAATAGGCGTGGTGAACTACGTCGTTCAGACCAGTGGGTCATGCCCCCAGTTCATCAACGATTTGCGCCAGCGTGTCTCCGTCACATCGCCAGACGGCCGCTGTTTGCTGTGGCGGTGCACATAGCCCACCACTTTGCGCATGGCCTCGTAATCATCTTCGGTGAGGTCTGCCGCCTTCTTGCTGTGCAGATCGAGGATCCTCCGGCCCATCTCGTGCCCGACAGCCTCCGGATCATCGGGCTGCGTCACCTTGTCGCCGTCATGCGTCATTCCGACCGAACGGCTTTCCTCGCTCTGGAGCCATTTGCGTAAGGCTGATGGCGGCATGTTGACGACGTGCTTGAATTCCCGCACCGCGGCTGCGCGCGCCTTCTCGTCCATTTCAGCCATGTCCATGCACCGCGCGGACCAGTTCGGCCTTATTCATTCTGCTGCGACCCTTTATGCCGCGCGCCGCGGCCTGTTGCATCAGACCGGCTTTGGACTCCCCGTGACGAAATTTGGCTGTCTTGCGGGCAATATCGGCCGGCTGCGCGGAAAACTGTTTGCCGCGTCGGCTATCGGCGCGCTTCTTGTTCGTTGTGCGCTGATATTCGGCCTCGCTCAGCGCCGCGAGCGCCTGTTTCTGCAAATAGCGTTCACCGGTTTCCTTGCTGGGCTCTCCGGACTTCGTGCCCCAGTCCTCGCGCGTCCATTGTGCCAAGTGATTATCCGCCGATTTCGCGCCCTCGTAGCCGCCACCTTCCGCCTTGTATTCCTGTACCGCCATCTGCGCCTTGCGTGCCGACCACTGGCCGGGCTTGCCGCCCTTGCCTGCCTTGTTGACACGCTGCTTGACCTTGTCCCAAAGTTTTGGGTCGGTTTTCGACGATGTCACAGCCATGTCGTGCTCCTACGCGGGCGGGTCACGCCGCCTTATCGCGCGCGACCCCGCGGCGGTGCCCCGGTCGGCCATCACTTTCAAGCGTGCCCTAGCCCGCAAGTCGGGCGGCCCGGGGAATGGCGCAACTCAGCCAGCCTACCTGACGTCCGCTTCAAAGCGAGGCAAGCGCGTCCATCTTCTCCGCCTGCATCGCCGCCGGCCACCGGATGGCCATCCGATCGAGGCACGTTACCGTGGAGCCCAGCGCGGGATCCAAATTGGCCGCATTCGACGCCGCCTCGATGCGCAACGTCACCCCATCGAAGTGCAGATAGAGCCGCGCGCCGGCAGTCAGGCCGGCGCTTTCGCGCAGGGCTTGCGGCAGCCTGAAGCGGCCATCCTTTGTGACCGTACAGAACCTGCCGAACAGGATCGCGGGTTCGCGGTCAGCCTGGATCGGTGCCGCACTTGGCCGCGCCGCGGCGTCGCGGATCCAGCCGAACAGAATGGTGCGCGTGGCGGCGTCGGCGCGAAAAAGAATGGCAAAGCGCCCGGCCGCGAAGCGCGCCTGCCGCCAGCCCTGAAACTCGGCCGTGTCAAGCCGATACTCCGCACGCAACGGATCGGCTGGAATAATTTCTGTCATCATCACGCGAAGCGCTGTAAGCAATCGGGTCTTCGTCTCGCCATAGGCTGACGAAAAATCCACGCAGGCGACATTGCCCGCAGCCGCAATGCGCGCCAATTGGCCCAGCAGCAGCGGGTGGGCGAACAACGACCAGGACGGGCGCGGGATATGCATCACAGGCCGCTTGAGAGGCCGCTTGGCCCATCGATGGCGTGATGCAGAACGCTGCGATGCTGCACGTAACGCGGCGGATCGAACGGCAAGGGCATCAGGGCGTCGGGATTGCTCAGAAGATCGGCGTTCAACATCGTGAGCACGATCGAAAGTTCCGCGTTCGCCAGCGCGTCCGCGTGTGCGGCCGACAGGCTGACGCGCCCCGGCTCGACGGTACTGACCGCCAGGCACGTCACCTCCGCGGCGTCAAAACGCCTGGCAATGGCGGCCGGCAAATTGATCTGCCCGGTTCGCGACAATCTGCAATGGACAGGCGGGCAGGTCATAGCGGCTTTCCTTGCCTTCACTGGCGCGTCGGCGGTGGTCCGGGGAGCATGGCTCCCCGGAATCTCGCGTTATCGGCCGACCAGGCCCTTGCAGGCTGTCTTGTCGTCGATGTCGTCATTCCAGGCCGGGTTGGTGTTCTTGTTCGACAGGATGTGCTGCCGGATTGCGGTCAGAAACTTGGCCGCGCCGCTGTTGGAAACGGCGACAAAGCCGTTGTTGTTCTGCGTCGTCAGATAGGTTTTGTTGGTGTAGGTCTGCGTCATGTAGGCAATGATCGCCGAGCCGATGGTCGGATCCGCATAGCACTGCGCGTATTCGAGCACCGAGTAGCCGACGATCGGATAGCCTGCGCTCGCCGTCTGGATGATCGGCACCCAGTTGGTCGGATTGGCGCCCTGGCTCCCGTTGGTGGGCGGCGTCAACGTGGTACCCTGCTTTGGACGCGCCAGGGCCTGCGTGATGCTGGTCGTCGTCGGAATATAGGATTTGGTGCCGTTCAAGATGCCCGCCACCACGAGCGTGCTTTTGCCGCCATTGATCGTGACGCCCGAATTGGGATCGACCGTCGTGTAGTCCGGTGTCAGGTAGCCGATGGCGCTCGGCAGGCTTTCCAATTCGGTCGCCTCGCCGGACGTGCCTTTCTGCGCGGTGAAATTGGGCGGAAAGGCACCATTCGGAAACAAGGAGGAAAGCGTGGTCGTCGCCGTGAAGGTGACGTTGCTGTTGGACGAGTTGCAGACCGCGGAGAGATGGTTGGTTAGCAGGAACGTCGCGCCCGCGCCATCCGATCGCACGACTGTGGTGATCGTTCCGGCGGTCGGCGTCACCGACCCCTTGCCCAGCGCAAGCTGGCTGAAATCGGTGATCTTGCCCGAAAAGACGCCGCAGAGATCGTCATCGTTCAGGATCAGCTTGCCATTCGCGGTGATTGCGCTGTTCTGCACAGGTATGGCGATGCCCAGGCCCATGGAGGGAATCTGGATCAGGTTTCCTGCCGCCGGCTGACCATACTGGTATGTCTGCCAGGCCGAAATTTGCGCGGCCGTGAACGTCCCATCCGATGCGCCGTAATCCACCGTGTTGCCCGGCTGTCCGACGCCCGAGCCGCCGTTGCAATTGCCGCCATTCGCGCCGGTCACCTTATTGATGTCGCAGCTCAGATCGTCGTTGAGAAAGGCTTCCTGGCCGACGGTGGCGCCCGAGCCCCAATAGGTTCCCCACTGCGCGCTGTTCGGATTGGCGTTGTTCCACAACGCCATCTCCGCCTGGTATTCGATCTGCTCCTGCGTCGCGCCGCCGCCGTTGATCGTGCTTGTCGCCATCGCGCTGCCCGCGCCGCAACTCATTGCGGCCACAGAAGCAGCCCCCAGGAGGGCCACTCGCAGTGTCGAGATCGTCAGGTTCCTGCCGTACATTTTGAGGCTTCCTCTATATTCCATCAGTGCGGTAGGACTAAGCCCAGATTCCACAGACTGACAAGAGTGAATCCGAGGCATTTTGATATTAATCACAGACTCAGATGGCAATGCATACGATAATACGGTGAAGACGGCGACTACAGGTTGAGTTACGTCGGATCGCCGTCATTTATGAGAAGCCTGGGCAGCATCCTCGTTGTACGATCTGGGGCGTTGGCATTTGGGCGCGGCCGCGCGTCACCTTTCGATCGCCGCGGCCGCCGCCGCCGCCTGCGGACAGAGAGCACGTCCCCTCACGCCAGGACGGCATGGCAAAACGCATCTTCTTCGGGTAGCCCACCCACATGAGCGAACCTCTAGAGGTCGGCATCATCGGTGCCGGGCATTTCGGCCGTTTCCACGCGCTCAAGATCGCCGCGAACCCGCGCGCCCGGCTGGCTGGCGTTTTCGACCTGGACGCTGGGCGCGGCATGGCCGTCGCAGCCGAAGCCGCTGTCCCGGCGCTTGAGCTGGAGGCGCTGCTGGCGTGCTCGGGCGCTGTCATCATTGCGGCCCCCGCTGACGTCCATTTCGACCTGGCGGCGCGCGCGATGGCGGCGGGCTGCCACGTGCTTGTGGAAAAACCATTGGCAGCCACGCTGGAGCAGGCCGACCGGCTGGCCAGCATGGCCGCGCAAACCGGACGCGTGCTGCAGGTCGGCCATCTGCTGCGGTACTCGGCCGAGCACGGCGCCATTGCCAGCCGCATGGCGCGGCCTCTCTATATCGAGGCGACGCGCATCGCACCGTTCAAGCCGCGCGGCACGGACGTGTCCGTGATCCTGGATCTGATGATCCACGACCTGGATCTGGTTCTATCATTGGTGGACAGCGAAATTGTGCATGTCGACGCGATCGGCGCGGCCGTATCCAGCGCGTTTGAGGATATCGCCAATGCGCGCGTACGCTTTGCCAATGGCTGCGTGGCTACGATCACGGCCAGCCGCATTTCATTGAAGACCGAACGCAAGATGCGCCTGTTCTCGCAGGAGGGCTATTGTTCGGTGGATTTCGTGGCGCGCAAACTGACCATGATCGGGCGGCAGCAGGGTATCCCGGTTCCGGGCACGGAGGGATTTCTGCTCGATGAAGTCGGGTGGGAGGAACACGATGTTCTCGAGGCGGAACACGCCGCTTTTATTGCGTCCTGTCTGGATGGCGCGGGCGTTATCGTCGATGCGGCCGCGGGGCGGCGCGCGCTGGCTGCGGCGCTGGCGGTGAGCGGGAGCATGGCGCGTTCGCGCGAGGCCGCGGCGGCGGGTGGGCTGATTCCCGCGGCGTAATTCGTGCGTTGCGCCCAGGAAAGGAAAGGGCTTCTTTTTTGAAAAAAAGAAGCAAAAACTTTGCCATTTTAGGTACGCGCTGGCGGCAGCGCGCCGCCAACAATCAAAGTCTTTTTGCTTCTTTTTCTTCAGAAAAAGAAGATCCTTCCTTAATCAAATCCAACACTCGCAAAACCGCTTTCGCCGCTGCCTCCGACGGCAACCCTTCCGGTGCCTCGAGCGATTCCATCACCGCCGCAAAAGCCTGACGCTGCGCCGCCGCGGCGTTTGGGTCGCTCAACAGCGTGCGTACGACGCCGCGCAATTGGGCGGGCGTGCAATTCCCCTGCAGCAATTCGGGCACCACCGCCCGCCCGGCCAGCAGATTGACCATGGCCACGTGCGGCACGCGAATCAGCCGGCGCGCGAATGCGGCCGTTATCGGATTGACGCGATAGGTCACCGCCATTGGCACCCGCGCCAGTGCCAGTTCCAACGTCGATGTCCCCGATTTGGTCAGCGCCGCGCCGGCGGTGGCGTAGGCGTCATGCTTCTCATCGGCCGAGGTCACAACGATCGGGCGCACAGGCCAGGACGAAGCGGCCTTTGCCACGATTTCGCCCACCACCGGCGAACTCGGCACCACGGCCACGAGGCCGGGAAAATCCTGCGCCAGCAAAGCGAGCGTTTCGCCGAAGACCGGCAACAGGCGCGGCGCCTCGGTACGCCGGCTGCCGGGCATCAGCACCAGCACAGGGGCATCGGCGCCGATGCCCCTGCCCCCGCGGAAAACCCCCCCCGATCCGGCAAACGCGCCCCAATGCAGCACCGGATGGCCGACGAAACGGCTGGCAATGCCATGGCGCAGAAAAAACGCCTGCTCGAATGGCAGCAGGCACAACAATTCATCCCAAAGGCCGGGGAATTCGCGCACGCGGTGTTCACGCCAGGCCCAGACCTGCGGCGCCACGTAATGCACGCGCCGCAGCCCGAGCGGCGAGATGCGCGCCAACAGCCGCAGCGCAAAGCCCGGACTGTCTATGGTCACGACGATGTCGGGCCGGCGCGCGGCGATGTCGGCAGCCGCCATGTCCAGGCGCCGGCGCAGAAACAGCAGGCGGGGCAGGATTTCCGCCAGGCCCATGACGGCCAGATCGCTCATGGCAAACAGAGAGCGATCCAGGCCGGCCTCCATCATGCGTGGCCCGCCGACGCCGCAAAAGACCAGTTCGGGCCGGCGTTCGCGCAGCGCGCCCATCAACCGCGCGCCCAACACGTCGCCGCTGGCCTCGCCCGCCAGCAGCCAGACCGTCCGACCCATGCGGGCCGTCTCAGCCGTAGAGCGCCGCGGGATCGGCGATCCGCTCCGCAATCTTGACGACCTGACCGCCCCGCACGGCGCGGAAGAAGCAACTGCGCCGGCCGGTGTGGCACGCCGCACCCGTCTGATCGACGAGCAGCAGCAGCGTGTCCGCGTCGCAATCCAGGCGCAGATCGATCAGGCGCTGGTGCTGGCCGGAGGTTTCGCCCTTGCGCCACAACGATTTGCGGCTGCGGCTGTAGTAGCAGACGCGGCCGGTGCGCAGCGTCTCATCCACGGCGGCGCGGTTCATCCACGCCATCATCAGCACTTCGCCCGTGTCGTGCTGCTGGGCGATGGCGGGGATCAGACCGTTGGCATCGAATTTCAGCGCGAGCATCGGCTGGCAATGACCTCAAGCCAGTGGGACGAGGGCGGTCACACCGCCTTAATATATGAATGCCGCGGCCCGCAAATGGCTACCCCGGCGCGGTTCCGTCACATGATGCCACCAATACCACAACAGTCTTGCCGCCAGTCCGCGATAACGCTGCCACGCGAGTGCCATCTCCCGCAGCGCTCGCTCGCTGGGCCGCGCGGGCAACCCCTTCAAAGACGCAACCGAGGCCAGAAGCGCAAGGTCGCCGGCGGGAAAGATGTCGGAGCGTTGCAGTGCAAGCAGCAGGTAGATTTCCGCCGACCACACGCCCAGCCCCCGCACACCGCTGATCTTGACGATGGCGGCCTCGTCGGTGGAAGCCGCCAGCGCTTCTGTCTGCAGCACACCATCGCAGAACGCCCTCGCCCACGGCCTGCGCATGGCTGATCTTGGGGCGCGACAGGCCGGCGCCGCGCAGAACCTCGTCTTCGAGTGCCAGGAATCGGCGCGGGTCGAGACACCCACCCGTCCAGCACGCAAACGCGCTTCCAGATCGCGCCGGCTGCCTTCGTGCTAATCTGCTGGGCAACGATGGCGTCAGCAGACCGGAGAAACCTTGCGTGCGGGTGCGCCACCGCAGTGGGCCGGCCAAGCGCACTACCCTAGCCATGTCCGGGTCGGTCTGGAACAGCAGGTCGAGTTGAATGCTGACATAGTCGGGCATACTGCGGTAAGGACCGTCACGATGCCACTGGTTGTAGAACGCGGGGACAAGGCGCCCACTGACTATCATTTTACGATAAACGGGTCACGATACGTAACAGACGCTATTTAAGTGTTAACCAAGCATGGTATCCTCACTTATGGAGACCATGCCGCACATCCTGGTTGTGGATGATGATCGCGAAATCAGGGACCTGCTCGCGCGCTTCCTCGAGCGCAACCGTTTTCGTGTAACGGCAGCGCGGGACGGGCGTGAGGCCCGGCGGGCCTGGCCGCTGGGCAATTACCAACTTGTCGTCCTGGACCTGATGCTGCCGGGCGAAGGCGGACTGGACGTTGCACGCTGGCTGCGTACGCAGTCCGACATTCCGATCATCATGCTGACCGCTATGGGCGAGGAGACCGACCGCATCATCGGCCTGGAACTCGGCGCCGACGACTACCTGCCCAAGCCGTTCAACCCGCGCGAACTGCTCGCGCGCATCCGCGCCGTTTTGCGGCGCAGCACCGATCGCGGTGAGAGCAAGACCGAGGTATCGAGCAAGGCGGTCCGCTTCAACGGCTGGGTACTCGAGCCGGCGCGGCGGCGCCTGCTCAACCCCGATGGTGTGGAGGTCGCGCTCACCGGGGGCGAATACGATCTGCTTGTCGCGTTGGTCGAGCGCGCCAATCGGGTGCTGACGCGTGACATGCTGCTGGATTTGCTGCGCGGACGGCAGGCCGGGCCGTTTGACCGGGCCATCGACGTCGCGATATCGCGCCTGCGGCGCAAGCTGGAGGACGACGGACGACATGCGCAGCTGATCAAAACTGTGCGCGGGGGGGGCTATGTCTTGGCGGCGGAAATAGAGCGGGATTAGTCAGGGCGAGCTGGAGATTACAAACAAAAAGGGTAACTCGCTGCACCGCCTCTGGCCCACAACGCTGGCCACCCGCACGCTGCTGACGCTGCTGCTCGGTCTTGCCTTGGTGCAAGGCGCGGGCCTGACCATTCACGCGCTCGACCGCATCGAGCTCCAGCACCAAGCCGAGCTGCGCAACATCGGCTTTAGCGCCATGACCATCTACCGCACTGTCGTGGCGACCTCGCCCGCCGAGCGGCCGGCGACGTTGCGAGAGCTCATCCAGGAGCAGGGCATACAGGCGAGCCTAGCCGAGTCACCGCCTTCGGCACCAGCCGCGCTGACCGCCCAATCGCTGCGGCGGGTCATCCGCATCAACATGAACCTGGTGCCTCTGCGCCCCGCCAATCGCCCGGCCGAAATGGTCATCCGCGGCATGCCTTGGGACGGCCAGGTCGTGATCGGCTACCGCTTCCCGGACGATGGCTGGCTGAACGTCACCATCCCCGTGCCGCCACCCCGGCCGTGGCATTCACCCACCTTCCTTCTGGCCTTTGCCCTGATGACGATTGCCGCCGCCGCTCTGAGCTTCTGGGCCGTGCGGCGTCTGACCGGTCCGGTCGGCACGCTGGCGGAGGCGGCCGAACGGCTGGGCCGCGATGTCAATGCCGCCCCGTTGCCCGAGGACGGACCGGCCGAGGTCGCGCGCGCCGCGGTTGCCTTCAACACCATGGCCGCGCGCATTTCCCGTTTCGTCTCGGACCGCACCTTTCTGCTGACCGCGATGGGCCACGATCTGCGCACGCCGATCACCCGGCTGCGCCTGCGCGCCGAATTCATCGACGATGACGAGTTGCGGACGAAGTTCTTGGGCGATCTTGCCGAGCTCGACGGCATGGTCGCGGCAACACTGGCCTTCGGAAGGGACACGGCCGATACCGAGCCGGCGGTGGCGTTGGATGTCGCCGCTCTGCTGCGCACTGTGCTCGATGAGGCGGCCGATGCCTGGCCGGCAATGGCCGAGGCGGTGGCCTATGCCGGCCCGGCGCGTATGACGATGACCGGACGGCTGATGATGCTCAAGCGTGCGTTCGCCAATTTGGTGGGTAACGCCTTGAAATACGGTTGTGCCGCGCGTGTGCGGCTGGATCGCGCCGCTGGCGGGATGATCACCGTCACCATCGAGGATGACGGCCCGGGCGTGCCAGCGGACCAGCTCGAGCGCGTGTTCGATCCTTTCTATCGGGTGGAAGGGAGCCGCAATCGGGAAACCGGTGGCACGGGGCTGGGATTGCCGATTGCGCGCAATATCTTCCGCGCCCATGGCGGGGACGTGGTGTTGCAAATCGGCGCGGCCGGGGGCGCGCGCGTCGTGGTAAGTTTGCCGGGGTGAAATGAAGGCGTGGCTCGAAGGAGCAGCACTGGTCTCCAAGCCCTCCTGAGCACCTTCATACTCAGGATTTGATTTTCTCGTGTAGATTGCATGACAGTCTAGATGTTCAATCAAAGAGGCTTTTCGTGGTGGAAGACACCGGCCCAACGGCCATTCTCCACGCTGCGGCCGACGGGTTCCTGCCACGGCGTACGCCGGCGCGTGCATTTGCCAAGCGCTCGTCAGGGGCGGCAGATGGTGTAAGCATCAACCCAAGATGGTTGACTTGCCCAACGCGAGACGTTCAGATGAGCGGGCGCCGTCACGCAGCACAAGCGGAAGATCGAACGGTAGCTCCGCTTGCCGAACCTTCATGCGGAAGCGCCGAAACCAAGACGGAAGGAATTATCGTGAAAGCATTTGCACTCGCACTCGGCCTCGGTGTTATGGCCGCCCCGGCCTTGGCCGCCAATTTGCAGTGGGTATCGGCACCCGTCTTTGTCGGTCAGGTGACAGCAAAAAATGGCACATTCCTCACGTATTATCCCTCGATCGTTTCGATCACGCCGGACGATCAAGGCAACTACGAGGTATGGACACAAGTACGCAAGTACCAGCAGGAATCCTACGCAGACCACCTAGCGATCCAGATGCGCGCGGAATGCAACAAAACCGGGGATAATTCGTGCGTGGCCGGAAAGCCGGGCTGGGTCGAGACGCTCGAGCCAAATCCCGTCTACCCCCAACCGCAATAGGCAGGGCCGCACCTTCATGCCATCGGCACGTGCCGATGGCGTGCGGGTTAGAATTTACTTCTTCCCGCTTGGCGGAACTGACGCGGCACGTCGTTCCGCCGCGATGCCGCAACGGAAGCGATCGTGGGATTTGCATGCCCGCTAATCTGAACGGACACACAAGCCGTTGACTTGACGTCAGCAGCCGACACAACAGGCCGAAGCGGTAAGCAGGCAGGGCGCAGTAACGTTTATTCACTGAAGACTTTGTCTGTGACGTTCCTGTTTTTGGGAACATTTCGGTGGTATACGGGATGGACGTGCCGCATCTCCAACATTCTTGCCCAAAGCTGATCGGTTTCCAGTATTCGCTCTTCGTCATCGACACGGTGGGCGTTGCACGATCCCCGAGTTGCCGCGATTGCCACTACCGAGGCTCGTTCGGACTGTGATCCATACGTGTGACCTTGATCGCTGCGGTCATCCTCGTCCTCCATTGCGCGGATTGCCGGAGCAAAGAGAATCAGAGTTCGGTTAGATTGGGATGCGGAACAGAGAGTCAAAGACTACGCGGCTTGGTATTACTTGGCCGCCCATAGCTGAGCCTATCGAAGCAAGTCCATACGCGCGCCCACCCATTTGGTAGGATAGTCCATGGAAGCCCAGGGCAATCGAGCGACGCAAAAGGACTGACGTACAGCCGATAAAAAGCTGGGGGAGATGTGCCATCCCCTCCAGACCCCCGGTCGATTATTAGCTCTCGCCTAAATGTTGACGGGGGTTTGCCTTCGCCCCATCACTCGATTGCCCTGCATGGGAGCCGCAGACAGGGCTTTAAATCGTTGATCGTTCGCACTAGATGTAATATATCGTACAAATGGGCATACCCAGGCATGTGCGACTGAGAGGTAATCGCACTCCCGCCTGATGGCCGGAGGCATGCACCACGTGGACGAGCACAACAAACCAGTTACAAATTCGGCTGAGCTGAGCGCGCCGGGCGGCACGCCGCCGGCTTCGCTATCGCAAGCCATTGGGACCGATATTCTGGTAGAATCCATTCAGATGGCCGTCGAAGCCGCTCTGGACGAGGGGCAACCGCAAATCGCTGTCGAATTGCATGCAATCCTCAGTCAGATCAACCAAGGGGCCGCGAGCGAAGGACGCTGACGGCAGAAGCATGTTCCGTCTGGGAATCTTTATTTCCGAAGCGAGGTTGAATACTTCTGCCTCTAGGACAACTTCTCAGAACGGCAACTATTAGGTTAATGAAAGTGACAACGTATCCGTCGGACGAGCCTGTTGAACGGCTTCGGCGGCGGAAGTCGCTAGTTGAGTATATCCTTCAAGCGGCGCACACCGCGTGTGACTTAGGTGAGCTTGCGATAGCCACACGGCTGCTCACCACAGTGGAGAACGCGATCAATGTGTCGCACTCAATGCTGGAGCACGAGAAACAAGCCAGTCGAGTTAATTTAATCGCAGCGCACCAACGACTTTTAAAACTCAAAGCGTTCTAGGAAGGCCGCAAAAGGCAACATTCAAAGCTAAGTGGTGGATCGCCTGGCATAACCCGTGGTTAGACGACCGGGGCAAAATGCGGTATCAGGCTTATGTGGCCGCTTTTGGGGCGTAATCGCGTGGGCCATCATTCCTTGAGCGGCACCTTGTTAAAGCCACTATGCGACCGTGGCGGCGGGACCGGCTTCTTCATCACCACGAACCCGCTCTGCTCTAGGCACTTTGCCAGGTGCTCGGCCATCAGTTCCGCCATGAATCCGTCTGCGCGATGGTGCTTGCGCCGGCCGTCGAACATAGCGCGTGGCGGATCGTCCATTACAGTTCGTCAGGAGTGGCGGGGGCGAGGGGCGTTCGTCAGGCACGCCGGACGGTAGAACGGGAACATGGTGGGAACAAGCCGCGCGCGTTAGACTTGACTGGTATCACGATCGTAGCGGCCGACAGTCCGGCGTAGCCACGTCGCGCCAGCAAAAATCACGGGAATGCATAGCGGCATCCAGCCGAGCCCCGGTCTGATCGAGAACACGCCCAGAGAGGTCATGGACACCGGCATTACCGCATTTATCAGCGCAACTGTGATCCTGCTGGCGCGCCCCATGCCTGGTTTGACGATATCGGAAAGGAAAGCGGCATAAACCCACCCCGCCGTGTTGGTCAGACCGATCAGCGCGAACAACGCCAAGTAGAGCCAGATCGCTCCCGGTAACGGGGTAAGTGCTGTGAGTATGCGGGTGGTCACCGGAATAAGCGTGATCTCGCCCAACAGGACCAGGTTGATCACCGTCAACGCGCCATCCGCCCGGCGATACAGGCCGAACAAACGGCGATGCACCGTCCAGAACATACAAGCCGAAAAGAAGCTCCAGAAGAAAGCCTGAAGCGGTCCAGCCATATCGTCGGCCAGCCCGGCCATCGTATGGTCCCAATGCTCAGACGGCCGTAGTTCCAATGCCAGCAAGGTCATGGCGATTGCAAAGACGCCGTCCGAGAGCATCATCAGACGCTCAAGGGCGTAGTCGCGTACCTCTGTCTCCCCGCTCAGCATGTCCATGGCGTCATCCTTCCTGTGATGCACCGCGCCAGCAAGGGCGAGAGTACCGCCCGATTAAACGAGTAAGGCTGCGGAACTGCCGGGCTCAAACTTCGAACCCAGCTCCGCGCCAGAGCATGACACCGCCTCGTCCGCATCGAGTCCGCAGGCATCATGCAGGCCAGGTGAGACAGTGCCTTTGTTGAACTGCCCCAGAAGTCTGCTGTACCCATAGGCAGGTTTGGAGCTGCCCACCGCCGGACTTGAACCGGCACGCCATACGGCCGCGGATTTTAAGTCCGCTGCGTCTACCATTCCGCCAGGCGGGCTCTTTACAGTAGGAAGCTGAACTTTTCGAAAACATGATGTGGATGGCCGACGTTTACGGCAGCCATCGACACGACCCCGCGCCTAAGCGACACGCGAGGATGATTGCTCCTGCAGCGACGCAGCCACCCATTCCTTCAACTGGCTCTTCGGCGCAGCACCCACCTTGGTTGCCGCCGGTTTGCCGTCCTTGAACAGGATCAACGTGGGAATGCCGCGCACACCATACGTATTCGGCGTGCCTGGATTCTCATCGATGTTGACCTTGGCCACGCGCACCCGGCCGGCATATTCCGCGCCGATTTCCTCGAGCGCCGGCGCAATCATCTTGCACGGACCGCACCACTCCGCCCAGAAATCGACCAGCACGGGGCCGCTGGCTTTCAGCACGTCGGTTTCGAAGGTCGCATCCGTGACGGCCACGGTATTGGCGCTCATGCTCGTTCTCCCGCTGGTTTACAGTTTCGAGAGCCGAAATGGTCCGACGCGGCGAGTCTATCAAGCCGCCAGCGTCGGCACGGCGGCATCCTCTGCCTTGCCGGGCGCGCCGGGCACGTGCCTATCCAGCAGTTCGTCAGGCAGGGTCATGGCCACCGGCCCTTCCGTCCAAACCAGCACGCAGCCTACCTCGCGCCCCGGATAGAGCTGGCGCAGCAGCGCGCGATAAGCGGCCATCTGGCGCAGATAGAGCACCGGAACGTCGGCGGGCTTGGCAGGCGGCATGCGTTGCGTCTTGTAGTCCGCCACCAGCACGCGCCCTGGCAGCACGGCCAGGCGGTCCACCCGTCCGCTCATCACCCGCCCCTGCACCACGCCGCTCAGTCCCTGCTCGGCCTGGCTGCCGGGCGCGAAGAGCGGCGCCATGGCGGGGGCGTGCAGGACGGCAAGCACCTGGACCGTCAAAGCGCGCGCCTCCGTCTCGGGCAGGCTTTGCGCCGCGTAAGCCAAGGCCGCCGCCTCCCAACGCTCAGGCGCCGTTGCGGGCAGATGCTGGAGCAAAGCATGCACCAGGCTGCCGCGCGCGCCCGCGCCACCTTCGGGCTGCCGCGCGAGCGGCGAGCGCGCCGGCGGGACGCCGCCCCATGTGGCAGATTCGGGCCGGCTGGGGGCAAGCGGGCGCGGCAGAGCCGGTTCCTCGGGGAGGGCGCGCGGGCGCCAATCGGGCGCCGCGCCCGCCCAGGAAGGCACCGCCTCCGCCTGCGAAGCAGCGCGGCTGGTGTCAGGCTCTGCCGGGGCGGATTGCGGCGCGGCCAGGCTCAACGCCGGTCCCCATAGATGCGGCTGGGCCGTCGCCCCCGCATTTTGCAGGCCCGCCAGGATTTGCGCGTACCAGGCCTGATCGGGCACATCCCCGCGCGGCTGCCAGCCGCAGACCAGCAAATGGTCTCGCGCGCGCGACATGGCGACGTAGAGGAGGCGGTTGTACTCCTCCAGGCGCTTTGCGTTCGATCCGGCGCGCAGGCCATCGACCGCGGCGCAGCGGAGGCTTTTGTTGGGCACCCACAGGAACAGCTCGGCGCCCGTCTGCGGGTCCGCGGTCCAATGCACGCGATCCTCGTCGGGCGGCAGGCCTACCGTGTCGGGAAGGATCACGATCGGCGCCTCCAGTCCCTTGGCGCCGTGCACGGTCATGATGCGCAGCACGTCTCCGCCGGCATCCGCTTCTCGCTTGACCTCGGCGCCCGAGCGATCGAGCCAGTGCAGAAAACCCTGCAGCGAGGGCGCGTGCTGGGCCGCATAGGCCTGCGCGGAGGCGAGCAACTCGTCCACCGGCTCGGCCGCCTCCGGTCCCAGGCGCGCGAACAGGCGCGCGCGTCCGCCCAAGGGTCCCAGCGCCTCGGCCAGCAAGGCGTAAGGCCGCGCATAATCCACGCGCGCGAGCAAAGCGGCGAAGAAATCGGCCGCTGCGCGCCACTCGACGCGTTCACCGGCGCGGATGCGCAGCGCGTCCCACAGCGATCCGGGGCGGCCGACGGCGAGTTGCATCAGGCTGTCGTCGGAGAGGTTGCCCAGCGGGCTGGTCAGCATCTCGGCGAGTGAGAGATCGTCCTGCGGCAGCAGCAGCGCGTGGCACAGCGAGACCAGATCCTGCACCGCAAGCTGCTCGGTCAGCTTCATGCGGTCCAGGCCGGCGACATTGACGCCCTGCTTTTTCAGCTCGCGCACCAGCGCGCGGTCGAACTGGCCACGCCGGCGCACAAGGACGAGGAAATCACCCGCGCGCACGGGGCGACCGGCGCTTTGAAGCATCACGCCGCCCGCGATCTGCCCGGCGATCCAGCGGGCGAGGTGGCGCACCAGCTCCTCGGGTGCGCTGGTGGCGCCCTGGTTGGTGTGTGGAATGCTCCAGGGTACGATCGGCGTCGCCTCCGGCCGGGGTGCGAGCGGCCAGATCGTGACGGAACCGGCCTGGCCCACGCGGTTGGGCAGGTGCGACAGCCCGCCCGGTCCGCATACGCCGCAGGCCGATCCGGGTGCGGCAAAGACCGCATCGAGCGCAAGCAGCACCGGCGCGGTGGAGCGGAAGGACACATCAAGGACAGTTTCCCGCCATTGCCGGCCGCTTGCCCGCACGCGCGCGGCGTAGCGCGCACGGCGTGTGTCGAACTCGCCCGGTTCGGCGCCCTGGAAGGAGTAGATCGACTGCTTGATGTCGCCCACGGCGAAAATCGTCCGCGCGGGCCCCTCGCCGGGAGCGGTGCTGCGCGCGCTTTCACCGGAAAAGAAATCCTCGGCCAGCGCGTCGGTGACATCCCATTGCGGGCTGGACGTGTCCTGCACCTCGTCCAGCAGCAGATGGTCGATGCCGCCATCGAGCTTGTATTTCACCCAGGCGGCGCGGCCATCGGCGAGAAGTGTCTTTGTGCGGCGGATCAGGTCGTCATAATCGACCAGCCCGCCTTGCCGCTTGGTCTGGGCATACGCGCTCATGATGGGCGCGGCGAGATCGAGGAGGGCGGCGGAGGCTTCGGCGCAGCGCAGGGCGCGGGCCGACTGAAGGATTTCGGCCACGCGGTCCTGCTCGGCCGTGGTGGCGTGGCAGATATCCGGGTGCACGGCGGAGAGCTTGGGATTGCAGAACTTGCTTGCCGCGCGGTGGCTGCCATCGGCGGTGAAAAGGTGTTCGACCCATTTGTCCCAATATTCCGCGCGCTCGGCTGGTGGAAGGTTGAGCCAGCCCTCCATGTCGGCGGCTTTCTCAATGACGCCCGGCGAGCCGAAGAGGCGGCAGCGGCGCAGGGCCTCGCGCAGGCTGGGCTCCTCCGGCCAGGTGACCGCACGCGCAATCAACTCGGCTTCGGTTGCGGTAACGGCCCCCGCGGCGCGCGCGAAGGCAGCACGGCGGACATCGGGCGGAAGCGCGAGGATGTCGGCCAGGCAGTCGCGCTTGCGCTCCAGCAATGCGGTCAGGCCTGCAAATCCCTCGGCGCCGGCCAGACCGGCCAGGGCAGCGATGGCTTCAGGCGGTGCGTGCGGCAGGTAGGCCTCCCGCGCGGCGTCCAGCGCCTCGCGTGCGTCATGCTCCTCGACCAGGCGGAAATGCGGGGAAATTCCGGCCTCCAGCGGAAAGCGCCGCAGCAGCGACTGGCAGAAGGCGTGGATCGTGCTGATGCGCATTCCGCCGGGCAGGTCCAGCACCTGGGCGAACAGGGCGCGGGAGCGGGCGCGCGCCTCGGGCGTGGGTGTGATCAGGAGGGATTTGAGTTTGTCGTCCAGTGACGCGTCGGGCAGCGTGACAAATTCGGCCAGACGTCTTTGCAGGCGGATAGCCATTTCGGCCGCCGCGGCCTTGGTGAAGGTCAGGCAGAGGATGCGGGCGGGATCGGCCCCGGAGAGCATCAGGCGCAGCAGCCGGTCGATCAGCAGCTTGGTCTTGCCAGCGCCGGCATGGGCGGAGACGAAGGCCGAGACCGTGGGGTCCGAGGCCGCGAGCTGTTCTTGCTGGGCGCGGGCGGCGGGCAGCATGGCATCCATCGGCAGGGAGTATGCATGAGAGGTGAGAGGATGTGCCATCCCCGCCATCTGCCTCGCGCCAGCGCGTTCCTGGTGCCGGAGCGAAAAGCCGGCCTTTAGCTGGCTTTATCGGATCGCTACAACCCCAGCCGCCGCCGCATCTCGCCCGCCGCCGCCGCGGTGTCATCGAGCGGCAGCACGGGCCAATACTCCAGCCGCCCGGCGAACGGCCGCGCGCGGCCCGCTTCCTTCAACGCGCCGAGAAAGAGCGAAATGCGGCGCGAGCGGCCGGGCAACTCGGCCAGCAGCACCGGCGCATGCGTGGCCACGGCTTCGGAAACCATCGAGATGCTGTCGATCGTCGCGACAATCATGTCGGCGCAGGCCAGCATGCCGAAATACGGGTTTTCGCCCTGCATGTCCCAGATCCAGGCACCCAGCGGCGCCAAGCGCCGGCTCAGCGCCTCGCGCGCCGCTTGCGCCGTGCGGCGGGAGGGTGAGAGGACCAGGCCGGCGCGGTCGCGGTTCATGACGCCGGCGAGATCCCGGGCTAGCGCCTCTCCTTCGGCGGCCTCCAGGCGGAAGCGGCCATTGCTGCCGCCGACCAGCACGGCCACCAACGGGCGTGGCAGGTCTGCCCAGCGCGGCAGCCAGACCTGGCGCGCGGCGTGCAGGCGGGCCGGCGTGGCGCGATGCAGCGCGGTGCGAACGAGAATGACGTTGGGCCCGCTGATTTCATCATGCGGATTGGCCACGACCAGATCGAATTTGCGCAGGGCCAGCCGCGGATTCTGGATCTGCACCACGCGCGTGCCGCCGCGGCGCAGGGCCGCCCCCACGGCGCCACCAACGCCGCCCACGGTGAGCGCCAATGCGCCCTCGCCGGTGGGCTTGAGCCCGACGGCGGAGAGCGGGTTCTGCCAAAGCGATGCCGGAATGGAGGAATAGGGGAAGCGCGGCACCAGATCGATGACGGGTGCCGCAAGCTCCGCAGCCTCGGCCAGGCCGAGCGCCTGGGAGACCAGCCCGGCGAAGGGTTCGGCATAGATGGTAGCGCGCGCCGGCATGGATGCAGTTGTCCGCCCAGGCGCGCGCCGGTCAAGCCATTCCCCCGAGTGCCCCCATTCCTTTAACGAGGAGGACTTAAAAAATCGACGGGGGGTCTGGGGGGGATGGCTCATCCCCCCCAGGTCTTCGCTCATGTCTGGAGTGGCCGCGAGCATGCACGACTACGACCTCTTCGTCATAGGCGGCGGCAGCGGCGGCGTGCGCCGCGCGCGCATCGCCGCCAGCCACGGCGCGCGCGTGGCCATTGCCGAGGACACGCATTGGGGCGGCACTTGCGTCAACGTCGGCTGCGTGCCGAAGAAGCTGATGGTCCAAGCCGGCGAGTATGGCGCCTGGGCGAAGGATGCCACCGGCTTCGGCTGGTCGGGCTGCGCCATGACCCATGACTGGGCGGCGCTGATGCTGGCCAAGAACGGCGAAGTCGCGCGTCTGAACGGCATCTACGCCAAATTGCTACAGAATTCGGGCGTTGCCACCTTCGATGCGCACGCCGTCTTGCTTGACGCCCATACGCTGCTGGTCGGCGAGCGGCGCGTGACCGCGGAGCGCATCGTGATTGCCACGGGCGGCACGCCGCTCTGGCCCACGATCGAGGGCGCGGAGCTGGGCATCGTCTCGGACCAGGCTTTTGCGCTGTCGGACCTACCCAAGCGGGTGACGCTGGTGGGCGGCGGCTACATCGCGGTTGAATTCGCCGGCATCTTCAAGGCGCTGGGTGCGGAGGTCGATCTGCTGTTCCGCCAGCGCCTGCCGCTGCGCGGTTTCGACCACGATATGCGCCAGGCGCTGGCCGATGCCATGCAGGCGGCGGGGATCACGCTGCACCCAAGCGTGCTGCTGCACCGCCTGGAGGAAGTGGGGGGTTGCAAGCGCCTGCACCTGACCGATGGGCGGCATTGCGACAGCGATCTGGTCTTTTTTGCCATCGGCCGCACGCCGCATACCAAGGGCTTGGGGTTGGAGCGCGCGGGCGTGGCGGCGTCGGACACCGGCGCGGTGATCGTGGACGCGCACAACACCACCAGCGTGCCCCACATCTTTGCCATCGGCGATGTATCCAACAAGATGAACCTGACGCCCGTGGCGATCGCCGAAGGACATCGCCTGGCGGACCGGCTGTTCGGCGGCGCGCACAAGCGCGACTGGGCATTCGATACGGTGCCGACAGCGATCTTTTCCAGCCCGCCCATCGGAACGTGCGGGCTGACCGAGGAACAGGCGGCCGAGCACGGCCCGGCCGATATCTACATCGCCGATTTCTTGCCGATGCGTCACGCTTTGTCCGGACGCAAGCGCCGTACGATCATGAAGCTGGTCGTCGATCAGGCGAGCCAGCGCGTGGTCGGCGCGCACATGATCGGCGATGATGCCGCCGAGATGATGCAGGCGATCGGTGTTGCGATGGTTGCAGGCGCGACCAAGCAGGATTTCGACCGCACGATCGGCATTCATCCGACGAGTGCCGAGGAATGGGTGACACTGCGGACGCGGACACGCGTGGCGGGCGGGCGCGCGGCGGCGGCTTGAAGGGGAAGTGGAAGAACTGGGGGAAATGAGCCATTCCCCCCAGACCACCACCCGTCTGGAGTAGACATGACGAGCGGCCCGCAAATCCCCGAATTTGAACAACGATCAGCGAGTGAACGACATGACCGTCCGGCGCATCGTTCCCGATCTCGTCGTTGTCGACCCTGCAGCCGGCAGCGTGTTTTACGAGCAGATACTTGGTCTGGAGAAGGTGATGGATTTCGGCTGGATTTGCACCTACGCCTCGCCCAGCAACCGCACCGCGCAGATCAACCTGATGCGCACGCTCCCTGGAAACGTGGTTCCGAACTACAGCGTTGAGGTGGCGGACGTTATTGCAGTGCATGCGCGCGCCAACGAAGCGGGCTTTGACATCGTTTATCCGCTGACGCTGGAACCCTGGGGCGTGCGGCGCTTCTTCGTCCGCGATCCAAATGGCCGCGTAGCCAATGTCATGATGCACGCCACCCGCACGTAAGGCAAAAAATCGATGGGGGGTCCAGGGGGGATGGCACATTCCCCCAGCTTTTCTTCCTGATCTCCAAATGCCGTCAGCCATCCACCCATCCCAGACTGCGCTCCACCGCCTTGACCCAGCACGCGAGCTGTGCCGCACGCCTTGCCGCTCCCATCGCCGGCTGCCACACACGATCCACTGCCCATTGCGTGTTCAGCGCATCGATGCCTGTCCAGAGCCCCGTCGCCAGGCCCGCCGCATAAGCCGCACCCAGCGCGGTCGTTTCGGTAATGACTGGCCGGACCACCTCGATGCCCAGCAGGTCCGCCTGAAACTGCATCAGCGGCTCGCTGGCGGTCATGCCGCCATCGACGCGAAGGCTGGTCAGAGGAATTCCGGATTCCTCGGCCATGACACGCGCGACGTCATGGGTCTGGTAGGCCGCCGCCTCCAGCGCCGCGCGGCAGAGATGGGCGCGACTGGCATAGCGCGTCAGGCCCGCGATGATGCCGCGCGCATCGGCGCGCCAATAGGGGGCGTAAAGGCCGGAAAAGGCGGGCACGATATAGACGCCGCCATTATCGGGCACGGTCATCGCCAGGCAGTCGGCCTCGGCCGCGTTGGCGATGATGCCCAGATTGTCGCGCAGCCACTGGATCAGCGCGCCAGTGACCGCAATCGAGCCTTCCAGCGCGTAAACGGCGGGCGCCTCGCCCAGCCGGTAGGCGAGCGTGGTAATCAGGCCGGCGCTGGAGAATTGCGGCGCGGCGCCGGTGTTGAGTAGCATAAAATTGCCGGTGCCATAGGTGTTTTTGGTCTGGCCGGGCGCGAAACACGCCTGGCCCATGAGCGCGGCCTGCTGGTCGCCCAGCATGCCGGCCAGAGGCACACCGGCGAGTTCAAGCCGCATTTCGCCCAGGATGGCGGAGCTGGAGACCACGCGCGGCAGGCACGCGGGCGGTATGCCAAACAGGCTGAGCAGGTCGGGCGACCAGTCCAGCGTGCGCAGATCGAGCAATTGGGTGCGGCTGGCATTGGTGACGTCAGTGACGTGCAGGCCGGTCAGGTTCCAGGCGAGCCAGGCATCCATGGTGCCGAAGAGCGCATCTCCCGCCTCGGCCATGGCGCGCGCGCCGGGCACGTGCTCCAGCAGCCAGGCGAGCTTCAGGGCCGAAAAGTAGCTGGCCAGCGGCAGGCCGGTGCGGGCGCGGATGGCCGCCTCGTGGCCGGCGCGGGCCAGGGAAGCGGCCTGGGGCTCCACGCGCGTGTCCTGCCAGACGATGGCCCGGTGCAGCGGCGTGCCGGTGCGGCGGTCCCAGAGCAGGGTGGTCTCGCGCTGGTTGGTGATGCCGATGCCGGCCAGATCGGCGGCGCGCAGATTGGCGCGGATCAGCGCCTCGGCCGCGGTTTGCCGCACGTTACGGAGGATTTCGGCGGGGTCGTGCTCCAGCCAACCGGGTTGGGGCGTGTGCTGGGCATGCTCCTTTTGCGCAACGGAGACGATGCGGCCCTGCGCGTCGAAGACGATGAAGCGGGTGCTGGTGGTGCCTTGGTCTATGGCGCCGATGTGGGTGGGCATGGATACCTTCAGGAGAAAGCAAGGTTGGGTGGAGCGCCGCTTGGGCGGATCGGCGCATGCGCCGATGGTATCCGCCCAAGCCCCCCCAACCCCCCCGCGTTCTTTTGGAAGTACTCCTCGATGGGTGCGGCGTCGATGTGCAGGCCGAGTTTGGAGCGGCGGTACAGGACGTCTTCCGCCGTTCGGGCGAATTCCTGGGCGGCGAGATAGTCCAGCTCGGCCTCGGTCAGGCCTTTGCCCAGATCGGCGCCCTGCGGTGCCGCCAGGATGGTTTCGGCGCGCGTGCCATAGGCGCGGGCAAGCCGCATGGCACGCTCGGGCGGCAGGCCGGGATGGCGAGCTTGGAAGCCGGCAAACCAGGCGTCGAAATCCCCGCAGGGCATGTCGCCGCCCGGCAGGTGTTTGCCTGCGGTCCAGGAGGGGCCGGGGACGCCAAGCTTAGCCAGCGCGTGTTCGGCCAGTCGGCGGTAAGTGGTGATTTTGCCGCCGAAGACCGAAAGCAATTTGGCCGCCCCCCTTGGCGCATCGAGATCCAGCACGTAGTCCCGCGTGACCGCCGATGCGCGCGCGGCACCATCATCGAAAAGCGCCCGCACGCCGGAATAGCTCCAGACGATGTCGGCGGGCGACACGGGGTGGGCGAGCCAGGCGCTGGCGGCGTTGCAGAGGTAGGTGCTTTCCTCCGGGGTGATGGCGACTTGGGCCGGATCGCCTTCGTAGGGCAGATCGGTGGTGCCGATCAGGGTGTAGTCCGTCTCGTAGGGTATGGCGAAGACGATGCGGCGGTCGGGGTTTTGCAGGATGTAGGCGTGTTCGCCGTCGTAGAGGCGACGGACGACGATGTGGCTGCCTTTGACCAGGCGCGTGCGGCTTGTGGTGGCAAGACCCAGCGTGTCGCCGATGATTCGGTCGACCCAGGGGCCTGCGGCGTTGACCAGCATGCGGGCGGTCAGCGTCTCGGTCCAGCCGGTGGCGAGGTCTTTCAGCGTCGCGTGCCACATTCCGTCCTGGCGGCGGGCGCCGGCGAGCTGGGTGCGGGTGAGGATGCGCGCGCCATGCGCTGCGGCATCGACGGCGTTGAGCACGACCAGGCGGCTGTCCTGCACCCAGCAATCCGAGTAGGCGAAGGCGCGGGTGAGACTGGACGCAAGACCCGCGCCGGGGCCGGTGCCGTCCAGGCGCAGGGACTGGGTGGCGGGCAGGCGCCGCCGGCCGTCCAAATGATCGTAGAGGAAGAGGCCGGCGCGCAGGAGCCAGGCGGGACGGCTGCCGGGGCCGAGCGGGAGAACGAAGCGTAGCGGCCAGATGATGTGCGGCGCGATGGCAAGCAGGCGCTCGCGTTCCCGCAGCGCCTCGCGCACGAGGCGGAACTGGTAGGTTTCCAGGTAGCGCAGGCCGCCATGGATGAGCTTGGTGCTGGCCGACGAGGTATGGGCGGCGAGGTCGTCATGCTCGACCAGGGTGACGGAAAGGCCGCGGCCGGCGGCGTCCCGCGCGATGCCGGCGCCGTTGATGCCGCCGCCGACGATGAGTAGGTCGATGGTCATAGGGTTCTGTTTGCAGGAATTGTCTTAAGCGTGTTGTTTGGGGCTGGTAGGAAGGTTGGGGGAGCAGTGCCTGCCCCCCCAAGCCCCCCGTCATCATTTAAGGCGAAGTCCTAATAT
>CAXUNZ010000008.1:1377-40706 GCA_964252525.1 uncultured Acetobacteraceae bacterium | reverse complement strand
TCTGGGGGGGATGGCACATCTCCCCCAGTCTTCTGAAGAGTCAATCTTTCTGCCTCTTGGTATAAGCTCATGAGCCGAGTCGAGCACTTTGCAGCGCGGCCTGGCTAGGCCTTGCGCCGTCCCATCCGCGGCTCCGTCCCAGCCAGCAACCGCGCGATGTTGGCGCGATGCCGCGCCAGCACCAGCCCCGCGATGCACGCCGGCGCCACCCACCACCAGGCCGGCAACACGAGCCACCCGATGAGCGGACTGACGGCAAACGCCGCCAACGCGCCCGCCGAGGAAATGCGCGTGCCCAGCGCCACCGCCAGCCAGGTCGCGCAACATGCCGCCCCAAGCCGCCAATCCAGCGCAATCAGCACGCCCAGACCGGTGGCCACGCCCTTGCCGCCGCGAAAGCCAAGCCATGGCGTAAAGCAATGCCCGGCCACGGCGCAGATGGCGGCCAGCGGCATCCATTGGGCGCCGAACAGCACGAAGGCCGCCGCGACCGCGGCGGCACCCTTGGCGGCATCGAGCAGCAACGTCGCCGCCGCCAGACCGCGCCGGCCGGTGCGCAGAACGTTCGTCGCGCCGATATTGCCGCTGCCGATGGCGCGGATATCGCCCAGCCCCGCCGCGCGCGTCAGCAGCAAGCCGAATGGGATCGAGCCGCACAGAAATGCCAGTGCCGCCACGGCAAAACTCATCGCCTCCCGGCCGGCAAGCGGACTCACCCGAACACCCGCCGTCCCGCCTTCCACGTGCCGATGACACGGCCTTCCAGCGCGCGCCCGTCGAAAGGCGTGTTCTGCGCCTTGCCCGCCATCTTGCCCGATTGCACCTGCCAGACGCGTTCGGGGTGGAACAGGCACAGATCCGCCGGCGCGCCGAGCGCCAGCGTGCCCGCCCTCACACCCAGAATTCGCGCCGGCCGGCAGGTCAGCAGCGCCAGCGCATCCATCAGATTCAGTCCCGCCCCGTGCACCTGCGCCAGCGTCACGCTCAGCAGAGTCGCCAACCCTGTTCCGCCGGCGGAGGCCTGCGCGAAGGGCAAACTCTTGTCGTCCGCGTCCAGCGGAACATGGTCGGACGCCACCGCATCGATCGTGCCGTCGGCCAAGGCCGCCGCGGTAGCCAGGCGGTCCTCCTCCGCGCGCAAGGGCGGCGACAATTTCACGTATGTTCGATAGTCGCCAATCGCTGTCTCGTTCAAATCGAAATAGGGGGGCGCCGTGTCGCACGTCACGTCCACGCCGCGCGCGCTCGCGGTTCGAATCAATTCCAGCGCCTCCGCCGTTGACACGCGTGAGAAATGCACCGCCCCGCCGGTCAGCGCCGCCAGCCGGATATCACGCGCAACCATGATGGCCTCCGCCGCGCGCGCTATGCCCGGCAGGCCCAGCCGCGTTGCCAGCGCGCCCTCCGTGGCACAGCCGCCCTCGGCCAAGGAAGGATCTTCAGGGTGCTGCACGATCCGCCCGCCAAAGCCGCGCGCGTAGCTCAGCGCCAGGCGCATCAGCCGTGCATTGCCTAAGGCGCGCCGTCCGTCGGTGAACGCGACGGCGCCGGCCTCGCGCAGCAAGCCGAGTTCGGCCATTTCCTCACCGCGGCAGCCGCGCGTGATGGCGCCGTAGGGCAAGATGGTCAGGCTGCCCGTTTCCTCGCCACGGGCGCGCAGCAGATACACCAGCGCGGGATCGTCGATGGCCGGCATGCTGTCGGGCAGGGCGGCCAAGGTCGTGATCCCGCCCGCCGCGGCCGCGGCCGCGGCCGAGGCGATCGTTTCGCGGTATTCAAAACCCGGCTCGCCCAGCGAGGCGCGCATGTCGACCAGGCCGGGACAGAGGATCGCCCCATCGCCGTCGATCGTCATGGGCGCGTCGAGCCCGGCGATGACGCCGTCCTGCACAAGCAGGCTGCCCATGCGATCCAGGCCCGAGACTGGGTCCATCAGCCGTACATTGCCGATGCAGAAAGTCAGCATCTGGGGCTTTCCCCCAGACCCCACCAAAGGCCGGCGGCCTTTGGAAACCATATAAAAGTTTTTTGGTCCTTTTTTTCAAAAAAGGACTGCTTCCTTCCTTTAAACATTCCGCGTCTGCCGCCTGGCCAGCACATCCAGCACCGCCATCCGCACCGCCACCCCCATCTCCACTTGCTCGCGAATCAGGCTGCGCGCCGCATCGTCCGCCACCGCGCTGTCGATTTCCACACCACGATTCATTGGCCCCGGATGCATCACCAGTGCATCCGGCCTGGCATAAGCCAGCCGCTCCGCATCGAGCCCGTAGAGCCGGAAAAACTCCCGCGCCGAGGGCACCAGCCCGCGCGTCATCCGCTCCTTCTGTAAGCGTAACATCATGACGATGTCCGCCCCCGCCAGGCCGTCCCGCATGGAGTGGAAAACTTCCACGCCGAGTTCGGCAATCCCCGCCGGGATCAAGGTCGGCGGCCCGATCAGGCGCACGTAGGCGCCAAGCGTCAGCAGCGTGAATATGTTGGACCGCGCCACCCGGCTATGCGTGATATCGCCGCAAATGGCCACCGTCAGCCCCTCCACGGTGCCTTTGTGGCGCCGGATCGTCAGCGCATCGAGCAGCGCCTGAGTCGGGTGCTCATGCGTGCCGTCGCCGGCATTGATCACCGCCGCACCCACCTTGCGCGCCAGCAGCGCCGGCGCGCCGGACTGGTCATGGCGCACCACCAGCAGGTCGCATTGCATGGCGTTCAGCGTGGCGGCCGTATCGACCAATGTCTCGCCCTTGCTGACCGAGCTGGTGGAGACCGCCATGTTCAGCACGTCCGCGCCCAACCGCTTGCCCGCGAGCTCGAAGCTGGTGCGGGTGCGGGTGCTGTCCTCGAAGAACAGATTGATCAGCGTCTTGCCGCGCAACAGGTCTCGCGGCGTCTTGCCTGAGCGGGAGAGCAGCGCGTAGCTCTCGGCCAGGTCCAGGATGCCCGTGATGTCGGGCTTGTGCATCCCTTCGATCGCGAGCAGGTGACGGGAGGGCGGCATGGCCCACCCCTTAGCGGCGCGCTTGCACCCTGGCCAGATGGACACGGCCACGCCGCCGCGCTTAACGCTAGGCCGTGCGAGACACCCCGATGAACCAACTGCACCCGGCGCAGATCCGGCCGCGCCCCGCAAACCCGCTGGTCAGCCTGGTTGTGCCCGTCTTCAACGAGCAGGAGGCGGTGCCCGTCTTCCTCTCCCGTCTGGCCACGGACGTGCATCTGCCCGATGCGCGCATCGAAGTGATCTTCGTCAACGATGGCTCGACGGATGCCACCCTGCCGGTACTGCTGGATATCACCACCGCACGCCCGGATGTGCGGCTGGTCAATCTGTCGCGCAATTTTGGCAAGGAAGCCGCGATGACAGCGGGGCTGGATCAGGCCCAGGGCGATTGCGTGGTGCTGATCGACGTCGATCTGCAGGACCCGCCTGGGCTGATCGCCGAATTCCTGTCGCAATGGCGCGCCGGCTATGACATCGCCTACGGCCTGCGCACCAGCCGGTCGGGTGACAGCCGGCTGAAAGCCGCGACCGCGGGCGCGTTCTACGCCTGGTTCAACCGCATTGCCGATACCGCAATTCCGCCCAATGTGGGCGATTTTCGTCTGCTGGACCGCCGCGTGGTCCAGGCGCTGCGCGCGCTGCCGGAACGCGGCCGCTTCATGAAGGGCCTGTTCGCCTGGGTGGGTTTTCCCTCCATCGGCATTGCGTTCGAAAGGCCGCCGCGCGCGGTGGGCACCAGCAGCTGGAATTACTGGCGGTTGTGGAATTTTGCGCTCGAGGGTTTCGTCGGCTTTTCGACCGCACCCTTGAAGATATGGACTTATGTCGGCGGTCTGATCGCCTGCGGCGCGGTGCTATACGCCCTGCTGGTGCTGATACGCGTGCTGTTCGTGGGCGTGGACGTGCCGGGTTACGCCTCGATGATCCTGGTGCTTCTGCTGGGCCTGGCCTTGAACCTGATTTCACTGGGCATGATCGGCGAGTATATCGGGCGCCTGTTCGTAGAGGTCAAAGGGCGGCCGATCTATATCGTGGAGGGCGTTTATGGCGGCGCATCATCCGCGCACACGAACGAGGGCCGTTGATGGACATCAAGGAACAGGATGTGCTGGGCGATGCCATTGGCCAGCACTGGTATTACCGCGCCAAAGGCGAGGCGATGCGCCGCCTGCTCGGTGCGCGGCCGATCCATCACGTGCTCGATGTGGGCGCGGGCTCGGGCGTGTTTTCGCGCTTGCTGCTTGATCAGGGCGCCGGTGAGGCGACCTGCGTTGATCCCGCCTATCCTGCCGAGCACGAGGAGCGCCAAGCCGGGCGTCCGATCCGCTTTGTGCATGGTGTCGGGCAGACGGATGCGGATGTGGTTCTGCTGATGGACGTGCTGGAGCATGTCGATGACGACGTCGGATTGCTGGCGGAATACGCAGGCAAGGCGGCGCCGGGCGCGCGCCTGCTGATCAGCGTGCCTGCCTTCGCCTGGATGTGGAGCGGGCATGATGTGTTTCTGGAACACAGGCGGCGCTATACGTTGCCGATGCTGGAAGGCGTTGTCCGCAGCGCCGGTCTGGTGCCCGTGCAGGGCTGCTATTTCTACGGGCTGACTTTGCCGCTTGCCGCGGGAAGGCGCGCCGTGCGCCGGCTGGGGCAGTCCGGTCCTGTGGTGGCGAAATCCGACTTGCAGCGCCATTCGCCATTGGTGAACACGGCGCTCTACTGGCTATGCCGCCTGGAAATGGGCCTATTTTCGCACAACAAGGTGGCCGGCCTAAGTGTATTTGCCGTCGCCGAGCGCCCTTCATGATCAAAAGTTTTTTGGTTCTTTTTTTCAAAAAAGAACGATTCTTCTTGTTGTCGTGCGTGGTGTGCATGAACGCCGCCCCCCGGTATTCCCTGGTACCCGACAGAACGCTGGTCATCGACACCAGCAAGGGCCGAATCGTGCTGGAAATGCGACCCGACCTCGCGCCGCTTGCGGTGGCGCGAATCAAGCTGCTCGCGCGTGAGCATGTTTATGACGGCCTGCTATTTCATCGCGTGATAGAGCATTTCGTGGACCAGACGGGCAACCCGAACAATCACGATGGCGGCGTCTCCGCGCATCCAAATCTGCCGCCTGAGTTCTTCGCCAGACTAACGGGTTCGCAGATCGATGCCGTGGCAAGCAGATCGAGCGACGGCATCACCGGTTTTGTCGGCGTGCAGCCCATTGCCGCCATGCCAGTGGCAGGTCAACCGGGCACATGGCGCGCCTGGGGTATCTACTGCGCGGGCGTGGCCGGCATGGGGCGGCAGGCCGAGATCGGCACCGCCAATAGCGAGATATTCTTCATGCGCGATGCCGCGCGAAGGCTGGATCACGACTACACTGTGTGGGGACGCGTGGTGGCCGGACTGGATGTCGTGCGGGCGATTGCCGTCGGTGAACCGCCGCCGCTTCCGGACCGCATGGTTTCGGTGCGTGTCATGGCAGACATGCCCGCCTCCGAGCAGCCGCGTCTGGCGGTGATCGACACGCGCTCGGCCGCGTTCGCCGACAGTATTGCCGCGTTGCGCCGCCGGGAGGGTGCCGATTTCAGCCCGTGCGACGTTCCGGTGGCAACTCAGCCATGAGCCACGCCGATTTCGTCCATCTGCGCGTGCACTCGGCCTATTCGCTGAGCGAAGGCGCCATTGCGGTTTCTGCCATCGCCGCTCTGGCGCGTGAGGCGGGCATGCCCGCCGTGGCGATTACCGACACGGCCAATCTGTTCGGCGCGCTGGAATTTTCGCAGTACTGTGTCGCCAAAGGCGTGCAGCCGATCGTCGGCTGCCAGATTCCCCTTGCACGCACCGAAAAGGCCGGGTTGCCGCCCGATCCCGTCGTCCTGCTGGCGCAGAATGCGGCTGGCCTGGCCAATCTGCAATTCCTCTCCTCAACCGGATTTCTGAACAGCGAAAGCGCCGAGCCGCAACTGGATTTCGACGTGCTGGCGGCACGTGCGGACGGGTTATTCCTGCTGACAGGCGGTACGCGCGGGCCGCTGGCGCGCCTTCTGGCCGAGGGGAGGGAGACGGACGCCGCCGCCTTGCTGGCGCATATGCGCGAGGCCTTTCCGCAGCGCATTGCGGTGGAATTGCATCGTCATGGTCTGGCTGTCGAGTCGGCGATCGAGCCGGGCCTGCTCGGCCTTGCAAATCGCCTGGCCTTACCGATCGTCGCCACCAATGAGTGTTTCTTTGCGGCGCCGCACATGCACCAGGCGCACGATGCGCTGCTTTGCATCGCGGAAGGCCGGCTGCTTGCGGATGCCGAACGGCGCCGCGTGACCGAACAGCACTGGTTCAAGCCGGCTGGCGCCATGCGCACGTTGTTTGCCGACTTGCCTGACGCCTGCGACAATACGCTGGCAATTGCGCGCAGTTGTGCGGTCATGGCCGAGACGCGCAAGCCGCTTTTGCCGGCCTGCCCCAAGGTTCGCGCCGGAAGCACGGAGGAGGAAACCTTGCGCGCCATGGCGGCCGAGGGCCTCGCCGCGCGTATGAACCAGATCGGAGCCGATGAGGCCGCGCGCGCACGTTACGCCGAACGGCTGGAGTACGAACTCGGCGTGATTGTCGGGATGGGTTTTCCCGGATACTTCCTGATCGTCGCCGACTTTATTCAATGGGCGAAAGGGCAGGGCATTCCCGTCGGGCCGGGCCGGGGTTCCGGCGCCGGATCGGTCGCGGCCTGGGCGCTGACGATCACCGATCTTGATCCGCTGGAATACGATCTGCTGTTCGAGCGGTTCCTCAATCCGGAACGCGTTTCGATGCCGGATTTTGATATCGATTTCTGTCAGAACCGGCGCGATGAAGTGATCGCCTACGTGCGTCGTGAATACGGCGCCGAGCGCGTGGCCCAGATCATTACCTTCGGCAAGTTGCAGGCGCGCGCCGCGGTGCGTGATGTTGGCCGCGTGCTGGGCATGACCTATGGCCACGTCAATCGCGTGGCGGAACTGATCCCCAACAACCCCGCCAAGCCATGCACGTTGAAGGAGGCGGTCGAGAGCGAGCCGCGCCTGCGCGAACTGCGCGATGGCGATGACGCCATCAAGCGCCTGCTGGAAATCGCCATGCAGGTCGAAGGTCTGTATCGTCACGCCAGCACGCATGCCGCCGGGGTGGTGATTGGCGACAGGCCCTTGATCGAGCTCGTGCCGATGTATCGTGATCCGCGAGAAGGCACGCTGATTACGCAATACAACCTCAAATGCGTCGAACAGGCCGGCCTGGTCAAGTTTGATTTTCTGGGCCTGACGACGCTGACGATTCTGGATCGCGCCGCCGCGTTCATTCGTGACCGGGGTGGCAGCATCGATTTGGCGCGAATTCCCAGCAACGATGCCGCTACCTACGCCATGCTCTCGCGCGGCGATGCGGGCGGGGTGTTCCAGTTCGAAAGCCAGGGCATGCGGGATGTGCTGCGCCAGATGCGTCCCGACCGCCTCGAGGACCTCATCGCCGCGGTGGCATTGTACCGACCCGGTCCAATGGCCAACATTCCGGCCTATTGCCAACGCAAGCATGGCGAGGCGTGGGAGCCGCCGCATGAGGAACTGCGTGCCATTCTGGCCGAGACCTACGGCATCATGGTCTATCAAGAACAGGTCATGCAGATCGCGCAGCACATGGGCGGCTACAGCCTGGGCGCTGCCGATCTGCTTCGCCGCGCCATGGGCAAGAAAATCCGCGCCGAGATGGACAGCCAGCGCCAGATTTTCACCCAAGGTGCCATGGCGCGCGGCATAAGCGAGGACAAGGCGGTCGAAGTCTTCGAGCTGATGGCCAAGTTTGCCGATTATGGCTTTAACAAATCCCATGCGGCGGCCTACGCATTGGTGTCGTACCAAACCGCTTGGATGAAGGCGAACCATCCGGTGCCGTTTCTTGCCGCTTGCATGTCGCTGGCCATCGGCAATACCGACAAATTGGCCGCTTTGCGCCAGGAGACGGAGCGGCTGGGTTTTCGCGTGCTGCCGCCCTCGATCAATTGCAGCCAGGCGGATTTCTCCGTCGAGGCGCTGCCGGATGGCGGCCTTGCCATCCGCTATGCGCTGGCCGCCATCAAGAAGGTTGGCGCTTCGGCCATGGCAGCGGTCGTGGAAGCACGCGGCACGCGGCCCTTTGCGAATCTGGCCGATTTCGCCGCGCGCGTGGACCCGCGGCAGCTCAACAAATTGCAGATCGAAAACCTCGCGCGTGCCGGTGCTTTCGATGAGCTCGACGCCAACCGCGCGCGCCTGTTTGCGGGGGCGGAGATCATTCTTCGCCGCGCCCAGGCGCAAGCCGAAGAAGCGGCGTCGGGCCAGATCGGTCTGTTCGGTGGTGGCGCGCCGGAGCCCTTGCGTTTGCTGGAGGTGCCTGCCTGGACCGAGATCGAGCGGCTTGGTTATGAGGCTGAAGCCGTCGGCTTTCACCTGACCGCTCATCCGCTGGATGGTTTTACCGCCTTGCTGCGCCGGTTGGGTGCGGTGCCGCTGAACGAGGTGCCCGCACGCGCCGCCGCCGGCCGCGCGCGGGTGAAACTCGCGGGGTGCATGGTCAGCATCAAGGAGCGGCCGACAAAAAGCGGCAGCCGCATGGCGTGGTTGACCCTGTCGGACATGGGCGGAGGCTGCGAAGTCACGCTTTTCAGCGAAACATTGTCGCGTTGCCGGGAGCTGTTGCAGCCGGGAATGCCGCTGCTGGTGACCGCGGACATCTGCATGGAAGGCGAGTCGCTCCGTGTGACCGGGCAGGAGGTAATCAGCCTGGATCGCGCCGCGGCGGATGCGGGCGCGAACATGCGCATCTGGCTGAACCAGGCGCGTGCGGTCGATCCGATACGCGCGGTGCTGTCGCGTGAGGGCCGTGGCCGCGGCCGCGTCTACCTGGTGCCGATGTTGGGCGAGCAGGAGGTGGAAATTACGCTGCCGGGGTTCTATTCTGTGACTCCGCGGCTGCGGCAGGCGCTCAAGGCGCTGCCCGGCGTGGAGAGGGTGGATGAAGTTTAGGAAAGAACTTCTTTTTTGAAAAAAAGAAGCAAAAAACTTTTGTCAGTTTGCTGGTCGCGAAGCCGACTGGCAAAAGTCTTTTTGCTTCTTTTTCTTCAGAAAAAGAAGGCTCTTCCTTTCTTCCTAATCGTTGCCCCACCCGCCTTCGCCGACATAAGCCAGCTCGAACAAATCATCGTTCACGCCAAAAAACGCAGCCAGAACGTCCAGAACGTTCCGCAAACGGTGGACGTCATCGGCGGCAGCGCGCTGCGCCGCCTCAGCCTGCCGCAATTCCAGGAAGTGCAGCTTCTCGTCTCGGGCCTTACGCTGAGCGACAATGGCGGGCAAGGGCAGAACATCTCTCTGCGGGGCATCACCTATGACCCGGACACGACGGCCAATCCCGCGGTCGATGTCTATGTCAATGAAGTGCCGCTGTCGCAGACCTCAAGCGCGTTTCAGGACCTCTACGACATAGATCAGGTCGAGGTCATTCGTGGCCCGCAGGGTACGTTGCGCGGCCGAACCTCGCCCGCCGGCGCCATTGTCATCGACACGCAACGTCCGGCCATGGACAAATGGGGCGGCTACATACAGCAGATCTTCGCGACCGATGGCCAGATCCAGACGCAGCTCGCGGCTGGCGGTCCACTCGTTCCCGGCAAGCTCGCGGTGCGCCTCGCCGGGCTGTTCGACCAGAACGATCTGTACGACACGCGCGACGCCGTCACCGGCCAGAGAGATTTCAACCTTCAACATTCCGGCCGCCTCACGATCGACATGCAGCCGAACGATGCGCTGAACATCACGCTGACCAGCCAGGTTGCCAATAACCGTTCTCGCCAGCTCTTCGCCGTGTCCGGTGACGGCACGCTCGGCCCGATCTCGCCGGCCGACAACGAAGCGGTGCATCGCGGCCCGTACACGTTTTACGACCGCACGGAATTGACCACTTGGCAGGCGACCTACTCGCTCGGTGCCAATGAACTCACCTATATCGGCGGCTATCAGGCCGTGGGCGATGAATTCGCCACCTACGAAGACCGCGGCGATCTGCTGCCGGACTTCAATGCCGGCACGCAGCGCATGCACGAGGGCTTGGAGCAGCTCACGCAGGAGCTACGTTTCCAGTCCGCGGGCGATCAGCGGCTAGGCTATATGCTCGGCCTCTATTTCGCGCACCAGGATGCCAGCGTGGACGTGTTCACGCCCTCGGAGATCATCTTCGCGCCGGGCCCCAGACCGCTCGCCGTCGTCAACGCCGATGTCGGCATCGAACAGCTTGCCACCGACTACGCGATCTTCACCGACGAGACCTTCAAGCTGAGCGACCGGGACGTGCTGGAAGGCGGTCTGCGCTGGCAATTTGAACAGCAATACCGCGCCAGCCCATATACCGCCTACATTCCACAAATCTTTGGCGGCGGGGCGATCAGCCAAATCCTGATTTCACCGCAGAATCAGCACCAGCAATACCGCGCCTGGACAGGCCTTGCCAGCTATACGCACCATTTCACGCCCGAAGTCATGGTGTATGCCAGCTACGGCCAATCGTTCCGGCCAGGCGGTATCGTGGTCGGCGAGAGCCTTCCCCTGCCCGAAAACTTCCTCATCTTTCAGCCCGAGGAATCCTTCGACTTTGAAATTGGCAGCAAGGCCCAGCTTTTCGGCGGCCGCGTGCGTATAAACGCAGACATCTTCCATCAGGCCTATCAGAATTATATCGGGCGCCAGAACAACCTTTTCACCGATCTGGGCTACGCCAATGTCACAACCAATGGCAACGCGATCGCGCAGGGTGCGGAGTTCGCCGCCGACGCCTACGTGACCGATGCGTGGCGCCTGCACCTCAACACCACCTACGACAATTCCCATTATGACAATGCCAAGCTGCCCTGCAATGACTTCGCCGGCACCGGCCAGCCCAATACGGACGGGCCGCCGCGCGTCTTCCCCGCGGGCGCCATATCCAGCCTGTGCACGACCAACACCACGTTGGGCGCGCCCACCTGGTTCGTCAGCCTCAACACGGAATATGACGTGGCGGTGACCGATCGGCTGGAGGGCTTCATACGCGCGCTCTACAGCTTCACGCCGGCCACGCATCTCGGCCTGCTCAATCTTGGCGAGGATCCACGCTCCATCGCCAATCTCTATGTCGGCGCGCGCCCGCCGGGCGGAAGGTGGGAGGCGGATGTCTTCGTCAAGAACCTCTTCGGCATCGTCGGCAGCACGAACCTTTTCGGCGAGCAATACGATTCAGGCTATCTTCTGCCGACAATTCAGGCGGTGAACTACGACACCTTCTACCATTCCAGTGCCATTCTCCGCCCGCGTCAATTCGGCGTAACGCTTGCCTACCGCTTCTAAGTTTATGACGGGCGTTCCGGGGGGGATGGCACATCTCCCCCGGTCTTCTTCGGCGTATCCGTCCGGATCGAGAGTTCCTTCAACCGGGCCGCCGGTACCGGCGCCGGCGCGCCCATCAGCAAATCCTCGCCCTGCTGATTGAGCGGAAACAGGATCACCTCGCGAATATTCGGCTCGTCGGCCAGCAGCATGACGATACGGTCGATTCCGGGCGCCGAACCGCCATGCGGTGGCGCGCCGTAGCGGAACGCGTTCAGCATGCCGCCGAAGCGGGCCTCGACCTCGCTCTCGGGGTAGCCCGCAATGGCAAAGGCCTTGACCATGATGTCGGGCAGATGGTTGCGGATTGCCCCGGACGACAGCTCGATCCCATTGCAGACGATGTCGTATTGGAACGCCTTGATTGTCAGCGGATCCTGCCCCTCCAGCGCCGCCATGCCCCCCTGCGGCATGCTGAACGGGTTGTGGCTGAAATCGATCTGTCCCGTTTCCTCGTTAAGCTCATACATGGGAAAATCGGTGATCCAGCAAAAACGGAATGCGCCTGTCTCGATCAACCCGAGTTCGGTCGCCAGCCGTGTGCGCACGAGCCCCGAGAACTTTTGCGCCGCCTCGCGCTTGCCCGCGGCAAAGAAGATGGCATCGCCCGCCTCTGCCCCGCACGCGGCACGCACGGCCTCGCAGCGCGCCGGCTCCAAATTCTTGGCAATGGGTCCGCGGGCGCCCTCTGCCTCGAAGATAATATATCCCAAGCCTCCGGCGCCCTCATCGCGCGCCCACTCGTTCAGCTTGTCGTAGAAGCCGCGCGGCCGCGCCGCGGCACCGGGCGCGCGCACCGCGCGCACCACACCACCGGAAGCGGTGATCTTGGCAAACAACCCAAAACCTCCGCCGGCAAATTGCGCGGACACATCCACGACACGCAAGGGATTGCGCAGGTCCGGCTTGTCGGATCCGAACTCCAGCAGCGCCGTGTCATACGGGATGCGCACGAAAGGCGCCCCATCCACCACGCGCCCTGCCGCAAACTCCTCGAACACGCCCGCAATCACCGGCTCGATGGTGGCAAACACATCCTCCTGCGTCACGAAGCTCATCTCGAAATCGAGTTGGTAGAACTCGCCGGGCGAGCGGTCGGCGCGGCTCGCCTCATCGCGAAAACACGGCGCGATCTGGAAGTACCGGTCAAAACCCGCCACCATCAGCAACTGCTTGAATTGCTGCGGCGCCTGAGGCAGCGCGTAAAACTTTCCCGGATGCATGCGCGCCGGGACAAGGAAATCACGCGCGCCTTCCGGACTGCTCGCGGTCAGGATCGGCGTCTGGAATTCCATGAATCCCGCCGCAATCATGCGCGCGCGGATGGAGGCAATCACCTGCGCGCGCAGCACCATGTTCCGGTGCACCCTATCGCGCCGCAAATCCAGGTAGCGGTAGCGCAGCCGCAGCTCGTCGGGATAATTCTCCCCGCCTGCCACCTGCATCGGCAGCACCGCCGCCTCGCTCTGCACGGTCAGCAAATCCACGGAAACCTCGATCTCGCCTGTCGGCAGCTTCGGATTCACTGTCCCGCCCTGCCGTCGCACCACGCGCCCTGTCGCGGTCACCACGCTCTCCGGCCGCACCCCCTCCGCGGTGGCAAAAGCGGCACTCCCCGCCGCAAAGACCAGCTGGGTGATGCCCTCATGGTCGCGCAGATCGATGAACAGCAAGCCGCCATGGTCGCGTTTGCTGTGCACCCAGCCGGAGAGGCGCACCTCCGCCCCCTCATCGCTCGCGCGCAGCGAGCCGGCCCTGTGAGTGCGATACGCGTGCATGCCAAATCCCCGGAAAGGACGCGCAATGCCTTGCAGCGGAACTAAAGGCAAGTTGGGGGGGAGAGTGGCTGACCTATACGTCAGCCCTCTCAAACCCCCCGGTCGCGAATAAGGCCCTACTATGGCATACCCCGACGATGCCCTTTCCGCCCACAGTCCTGATCACCGAGACCGATGAGCTCGCCGCGCTGTGCGGGCGCCTCGCCGGCGAGCCGTTCGTCACCGTCGACACCGAATTCATGCGTGAACGCACCTACTGGCCCGAGCTCTGTGTCGTTCAGCTCGCCGGCACGGCCGATGTCGCGGTCATCGATGCGCAGGCGCAGGGCCTGGACCTCGCCCCACTCGGCGCACTGATGGCGAACACGAACACCACCA
This sequence comes from uncultured Acetobacteraceae bacterium, assembly GCA_964252525.1. Taxonomy (GTDB): domain Bacteria; phylum Pseudomonadota; class Alphaproteobacteria; order Acetobacterales; family Acetobacteraceae; genus CAJCIS01. The sequence continues at coordinate 27,141 of CAXUNZ010000008.1, read as the reverse complement.
AGGTCTTTCACGCCGCCCGGCAGGACATCGAAATCTTTCTCCAGCGCTTCGGCGCCGTCCCCGCTCCACTGTTCGACACGCAGATCGCCGCCATGGTTGCCGGATTTGGCGACCAGGTCGGCTATGACAGCCTGGTCGGCGCACTCACGGGCGGGCACATCGACAAGGCCCATCGTTTCTCCGACTGGTCAGCGCGTCCCCTCTCGCCCGCCCAGATCACCTATGCCGCAGCCGACGTCACCTATCTGCGCCAGGTGTATGAACGCCTCATTGCGCGCCTGGCCGAGGAAGGCCGCAGCCAATGGGTGATCGAGGAAATGGCCATCCTCTCCAACCCCGCCACCTACCGGCCGGACCCGGACTCGATGTGGGAGCGCATGCGCCCGCGTACCTCCAATCGCCGCATGCTCGCCGCCCTGCGTGCCGCGGCCGCCTGGCGGGAACGCGAGGCCCAGCGCGTCAACATCCCCCGCCAGCGCCTGATCCGCGACGAAAGCCTGCTCGAACTTGCCGCCACCTCGCCGGCCACAACCGAAGCTTTGGGGCGAATCCGCGGCATTACCCGCGGCTTTGCCGAAGGCGCCTCCGGCCAAGGCCTGCTTGCGGCGCTGACCGCCGCCGGCGCCTTGCCGGAAAACGCGCTGCCCGATGGCCGCAGCCAGCGCGAGGGCCCCAGGCCATCGCCGGCGCTCATCGCCCTGCTGCGTGTCCTGCTCGCCGAAAAAGCCGAAACGCACGGCGTGGCGCCCAAGCTGCTAGCCGGCGCCGACGATCTGGACCGGCTGGCGACCGAGGATAGGCCGGATATTCCGGCGCTGTCCGGCTGGCGCCACCAGGTCTTCGGCGAGGATGCCTTGGCGCTAAAGGCCGGCAGACTTGCTCTTGGCGTCAGTGGGCGAAGGATCACGCTGATCCGAAGCTAAGCGAATACCCTAATGAAAAAGTTTTTTGGTTCTTTTTTTTAAAAAAGAACCGCTTCCCTCCTCTTATCGCCGCGTCAACTCCAATCGGCGAAGATCCGCGCTGTCCCCGTAAAGCGCGTCCCGCCATGATGGATCGCCAGTCGATCGGCACAAAAATAAACATCGCCTACGCCATCCTCCTGGCCGTCATCCTGGCGCTTGGCGCCACGGCCATGACCCGCCTGACCGTGATGCACGACAATGCCCGCACGATCGGCGAAACCTGGCTGCCGCGCGTTACGCATCTGGCCAATCTGTTGACCGCTCTGGAAGCCTGCCGCGTCGATGAGGCGCGTCTGGCGCTGGCTGGCACCGGGCAGGACCGAGACTCGGCCGCGCAGGCGCTGCAGGGCGATATGGAAGCGGTCGAAGAGTGGCATGCCGGCTATGACCGCGTGCGCGCGCAGGATGCGGGCGGAAATGGGCTGTTCGCCGCGCTTTGGCCGCAGCACAGGGCCGCCATCCAGGCCGCTGTCAAGTCGCAAGCCGGCGCCGCCCTGCTGTTGGAAGAGCGGATCAGCACCCCGTTTCTGCAAATGACCGCGGCGCTGCGCCACGATCTTGCCCTCGGCGAAACCGCAGCGCAGTACGCCACCGTGGACGGCGCTTCTGCGCTGACCCGCGGCCGTTTGATGGTCCGGGCGCTTCTCGCCGCGGGCACCATCGCCTGCCTTATTCTGTGCGCGCTTGTCTATCTAACGGTGTCGGCGCCGCTGCGTCGCCTGGCGCAGGCCACGCGCTGCATCGCCGAGGGCGATCGCACCATCGAGGTGGAAGGGACCGCGCGCGGCGATGAGATCGGCGCCATGGCGGGCGCGCTGACCGTGTTCAAGCAAAGCCTGGCCACCGCCGACCGCCTGGCCGGCGAACAGCAGAACGAGCGCTTGGTCAAGGAGCAGCAGGTCTTGCGGCTGGACGGGCTGATGCAGCGTTTCGAACGTGACGCGGGCTCGCTCGCCGGCCAGATCGCCGCCGCGGCAACCGAGCTGGAAGCGACGTCCCAAGCCCTGGCCAACACCGCCAGCCATGCGGACCAGAAGGCCGGCAGCGCCGGCCGTGCCGCCGAGGATGCCAGCACTGCCGTGCAGACCGTCGCCGCCGCGGCTGAGCAGCTCTCCGTCAGCATCAGCGACATCACGCGCCAGGTTGCACAATCGGCCCAGGTCAGCCGGAACGCGGTGCAGGACGCACGCCACACCGATACGATCGTGCGTGCCCTTGCCGAGGGCGCCAACAAGATCGGCGAGGTCGTCGAACTGATCACCACCATCGCCGGCCAGACCAATTTGCTGGCGCTGAACGCCACGATCGAAGCGGCGCGCGCCGGCGATGCCGGGCGCGGCTTTGCCGTGGTGGCCTCCGAGGTCAAGGAACTGGCCAATCAGACCGCGCGTGCGACCGAGGAGATTTCGCGCCGCATCGCCGACATTCAGGGTTCCACGGTCGAAGCGGTGCGCGCCATCAATGCCATTGCCAGCACGATCGAACAGGTCAGCGCGATTGCGACGACGATTGCCGCCGCCGTGGACCAGCAGGGGTCCGCCACGCAGGAAATTGCGCGCAACGTGCAAAGGACCGCGGTGGCGACCCAGACGGTGACGGCAGATATCGCCGGAGTGACGCAGATGGCCGGGGAGACGGGGTCTGCGTCCGGCCACGTCCTGAGTGCGGCAGCCGGACTGTCCCGTCAGGCAGAGCAATTGTCCCGGCAGGTCAGGGTGTTTTTGCAGGACGCCCGTTCGGCCTAGGGATGTTGATGAAGCAAGAAGGCTAGGCAAGCCGTCCAACTGCTATGAGCTGAACCGCAGCTCAACGGCCGGTAGATCGCCAAACTGGGCTGACACCGCGGCTCGGGCGGGCGCCGCCAGCTTGCCCGTCCATGATCCGCAGGTGACGATTTGTCCGGCGTGCAACCCGCCGGCCCAGCGCGCGCCCTCATTGGCCAGCCACACCATTAGCCGCATCATGTCGCCGGCGGGATTGCCGACCCGCGTGACCGCCTCGCCCGCAATGGTCTGGCGCACCTGCAAGGTGGCGAAATCGATGTGCTGCCAAGGCCCTATGGCCGGTCCCAGCACATAGGCGCCATGGCGGATCAGATCGGCGAGGTTGCTCAGCGGATCGGTGTGATCCGGATCGGCAAAGCGGCTTTGCAGCACCTCCAGCCCCGCATGGCAGCTCGCCAGGGCTGCGGCCACGTCCGCCGCCGAATAGGGCATCGCGCGCGCCGGCAGGTCGGTGCCGAGCACGAAGGCGATCTCGCTCTCGATCTCGCGGTTACTGAACGCGGCACCGTGCAGAACGGCCGGCGAGGTCAGCAGGCCACCGGCCGGCATGGGCGCACAAGTGATCGGCGCGTCAGGTCCGGCGGCGCCGACTTTCCATCCGCCTATGGGACCCAGCACCGGGATGCACTGCGCCTGGATCGCATAAGCCTCCGTTTCCGTTCGGGGGCGCAGAGCCTCCGGCAGAGTGCCGTCCGTTCCGGTCCTGCGTGAAGCGAGCAGGAAATTGGCTGCGTTCATCGTCTCTCCTGACTACGGCACGTCGAGGCAATGCGGCTGGCGTATGTGCCACGCTTTCCTCGGGCACCCGGGACGTCTTCGAGGTCAGGCCTCCTTGCCTTCCTCCCCCCTTCTGCCCGACAACCCGACGCAATGCACATCTTCCACGATTGGCGCGCCCTGCCGGACCACGCCCGCGGCGCCACCGTGGCGCTGGGCAATTTCGACGGCGTGCATCTCGGCCACGCCCATCTGTTGCGCGTCGCGCACGCCGCCCGCCCGGATGCGCCGCGCGCCGTGCTCACCTTCGAACCCCATCCGCGCCAGTTCTTCCGCCCGGAGGATCCGCCCTTCCGTCTGACCCTGGCCGCCGAGCGGCGTGAGGCGCTGGCCGAACTCGGCGTTCAAATCCTCTACGAACTGCCTTTCGACAGCGCGCTCAGCCACATGTCCGCCACCGATTTTACGACCGCGGCCTTGTACGAAGGCCTTGGTGCCAGTCACTTGGCCTGTGGTCCCGATTTCGCCTTCGGCCATCGCCGTGGCGGCGATACCACGACCCTGGCACACGCCGCCGAGACGCTGGGCATGGGCCTGACTGTCGTGACCCCGCACGCTGATGCGCGGGGACCGATTTCTTCCAGCCGCATCCGTCGCGCCTTGCAGGATGGCTACCCCGAATGGGCCGCTTCCGGGTTGGGCCGGCCCTGGACCATCCGCGGCACCGTGATTCATGGCGACCAGCGCGGCCGCACCATCGGCTTTCCCACCGCCAATGTCGCCCTAGGCGCGCATCTGGAACCCGCGCGCGGCGTCTATGCGGTCACGGCGCGGCTGGCGGATGGCAGCACGCAGGCGGGCGTGGCCAATATCGGCCGCCGCCCGACCGTGGCCGACGGCGCGCAGTCGCGCTTGGAAGCTCACCTCTTCGATTTCACGGGCGATCTCTACGGCCAGGAAATCGCCATCACCCTGCTCGCCTTCTTGCGCGACGAAGAAAAATTTGCCGACTTCAATGCTTTGCGCGCGCAGATCGAACAGGACGCCCTCGCCGCGCGCGCCCTTCACGCCAGCCGGACCAGCCCATGACAGACACCACGCGCGACTACCGCGACACCGTCTTTCTGCCCAGTACCGATTTCCCCATGCGCGGCGAGTTGCCGACACGCGAACCCGCCACCTTGGCGCGCTGGCAGGAGATCGGCCTGTGGGAGCGGCTGCGCGCGCAATCGGCGGGCCGGCCGAAATTCATCCTTCATGACGGGCCGCCTTATGCCAACGGCAACATCCATATCGGCCATGCGCTGAACAAGATCCTCAAGGATGTCGTCAATCGCGGCCGCCAGATGAGCGGTTATGACGCGCTGTACATCCCGGGCTGGGATTGCCACGGCCTGCCGATCGAATGGCGCATCGAGGAGGAATACCGCAAATCCGGCCGAGACAAGGACCAGGTGCCGCTGCTGGATTTTCGCGCCGAATGCCGCGCCTACGCGCAGCATTGGCTCGGCGTGCAATCGGACGAATTTCAGCGCCTGGGCATCCATGGCGACTGGGCCAACCGCTACGCCACGATGGATTTTAGCGCCGAGGCCACGATTGCCGGGGAGATCAACCGCTTCGTGCTGAATGGCGCACTCTATCGCGGCCTGCGCCCGGTGATGTGGAGCACGGTGGAAAGGACCGCGCTGGCCGAAGCGGAAATCGAATACGCCGACCATACCAGCACGACGATCTGGGTGCGTTTTCCCATGCTAACGCCAGGGGTTTTCGCGGGCGCGGCGGCGGTGATCTGGACCACCACGCCCTGGACCATGCCCGGCAATCGTGGCCTGGCCTATGGTGCGGAGATTGAGTATGCGCTGCTGCGCGTCGATGGCGTGGCTGAAGGCAGCCTTTCGCGCGTCGGCGAGCGTGTGCTGGTCGCGCAGAAATTGCTGCCCAATTACGTGCGGGACGCCGCCATTACCCTGCATCACGTGCTGTCGGTTCATCAAGGGACCGAGCTGGACGGTGTGCTCTGTGCGCATCCGCTACGTGGGCGAGGATACGATTTCGACGTGCCGCTCATGGCAGGCGATTTCGTCACGACGGAAGCGGGCACGGGCATCGTCCACCTGGCGCCGGCTCATGGTGAGGACGATTTCGCCCTCTGCCGCGGCCACGGCATCGCCGTGCCCGAAACCGTGGGCGATGACGGCACATACCTCGCGCACGTGCCGCTCTTCGCGGGCATCCACGTCTTCCGCGCCGCCGATCCGGTTTGCGCCGCGCTGAGCGAGGCCGGCGGTCTGGTGGCGCGGGGCAAACTCGTGCACAGCTATCCGCATTCCTGGCGTTCCCGCGCGCCGCTGATCTGGCGTGCGACCCCGCAATGGTTCATCCGCATGGACGGGCCGGAACGCATCCGCGAAAAAGCCATGGCGGCGCTTGATCAAACCATTTTCGTGCCCGACCAGGCGCGCCGCCGCATCGGCAGCATGGTGGCCGGCCGGCCTGACTGGTGCATCAGTCGCCAGCGCGCCTGGGGCGTGCCGATCCCCGTCTTCGTGCACCGTGCCACTGGCGAGGTGCTGCGCGACGCAGACGTCGCCGCGCGCATCGTGGACGTCTTTACCGAAGAAGGTGCCGATTCCTGGTTCAGCTCGCCGCCCTCGCGCTTTCTCGGCAACGAACGCGATGCGGCCGACTACGAACAGGTCCGCGATATCGTGGACGTGTGGTTCGAAAGCGGCTGCACCCATGTCTTCACCCTGGAGCAGCGCGGCCTGCCCTGGCCGGCCGATCTCTACGTCGAGGGCTCCGACCAGCATCGCGGCTGGTTTCAGTCGAGCCTGCTGGAAGCCATCGGCACGCGCGGCGCGGCACCGTTCCGCGCGATCCTCAGCCACGGCTTCACGCTCGATGAGCAGGGCCGCAAGATGAGCAAATCGCTCGGCAACACACTTGCCCCGGCGCGGATCGCCGAGGAATATGGCGCCGATATCTTGCGGCTGTGGGTGATGAATACCGACATCACCGAAGACCAGCGTTTGGGGAAGGAGATTCTCAAACAGCAGGCGGAACTCTATCGCCGCTTGCGCAACACGCTGCGCTGGCTGCTGGGCAGCCTGCACGGCTACACGGACGCGGAGGCGGTGCTCCATGCCGACATGCCCGAACTCGAACGCCTGATGCTGCATCGCCTCTCGGAACTCGACGAGCGCGTGCGCAGCGCCGCCCACGGTTATGACTGGGCCGGCGTGTTGCCCGAGCTGCACAATTTCTGCGCAACTGACCTCTCGGCCTTTTACTTCGATGTCCGCAAGGACTCGCTCTATTGCGATGCGCCGTCATCGCCGCGTCGCCGCGCCGCCCGCACCGTGCTGGATCATCTGCATCGCTGCCTCTGCGCCTGGCTGGCCCCTGTGCTGGTGTTTACTGCGGATGAGGCGTGGGTGGCGCGCTTCGGCGAGGCGGACAGCGTGCATCTGCAGCAATTCCCGGGCATCCCGCCGGCGTGGCGTGATGACGCGCTTGCTGAGAAGTGGCGCACCATCCGTCAGACGCGCGACCGGGCTACCGAAAGCATAGAACGCGATCGCAAGGCGAAAATCCTCGGCTCCTCGCTGGAAGCGGCCCTCGAACTCGATCGTGACAATGACGCGAGCGCGCTGCTGTCACCGCAGGGTTGGGCGGAAATCACCATCACCTCGCAGGTCAGCCTGTCCGAGATTGCGACCGGGCATGGTGTGTGGTCTTCGTCGCGGGCGCCGGGCGCGAAATGCCTCCGCTGCTGGCGCGTGCTGCCGGAAGTCGGCGACAGCGGGCTCTGCCTGCGCTGCGCCGGTGCGGTAGAAGAACAAAAGACCTGGGGGGAGAGTGGTTGGTCGCATGCGCCCAACACCCCCGGACCCCCCGTCAGTCTTTAGCTGCGATGACCCGCCGTCTTGTTCTCGGCCTGGCCATGGCCGCATTTATTCTCTTAGCCGATCAGGCCAGCAAATACTGGATATTGCACGGGGTTGACTTGCCTGACCGCGGCCAGTTCCCGGTCATCTCTGGCTTCTTCGACCTCGCCATGGTCTACAATCAGGGCGTCACCTTCGGCCTTTTTCGCGCCGGCAACGGTCTCGGCCAGCTCGTGCTCGCCGTCATCGCCATTGCCGTCACCTCCGGGCTGCTCGTATGGCTGCGCCGCGCGGAAACCCTGTTCGTCGCCATCAGCCTCGGCGCCATCGCCGGCGGCGCGCTCGGCAACGTCGCCGACCGCTTCCGCTACGGCCGTGTCGTCGATTTCATCCACCTTCATGCCGGCGCCTGGGACCCATTCCCTTTTGTCTTCAACGTCGGCGATTCCGCAATCGTGCTCGGCGTCGCGGCGCTGCTCATCGATGGTATGCTCCCCGCGCGGAGAGCGCATGAACCGTAATGGCGAAGCTTGCGCCAGGCTTGGCGTTGCAGATGCCTCTGAACACTTCGCTGACATTTGCCGCCGCGATCTGACCGTTCATCAGGTACATAGAGGCCGTCGCCCGTGCCAAACTCGTTGCGACTAAAGGACGAAGCAACGGGCATTCCGTAAAAACCAAAATACATCCTTGAAGAGCATGGCAATGCCTGCCTGCGTCCAACCTGCCTCACCTCTGCACACGCCTAAAACAACAGATATCCCCCATCGATCAGAATACTGTCCCCCGTGTGCCACCCGGAGGCATCGCTCATCAGATACACCGCAATGCCGCCGAAATCCTCCGGCCGGCCCCAGCGCCGCATCGGTATTCGCGGCTTGACCGCGGCGGCAAACTTTTCGTTGCCGAACATTCCACCAGTCATTTCCGTCTCCACCCAGCCAGGCAGCACAGCGTTGGCGCGAATGCCATGGCGGGCATATTCCACGGCCAGGCCCTGCATCAGCGAAACCACCGCCCCCTTTGTTGCGCCGTAATGCTCAGCCCGCGCCGCTCCCATGCGTGCGGCCAGCGAGGCCGTTCCCACCAGCGACCCGCCGCCCCCACGCGCCACCATGTGCCGGCACGCCGCGCGGAAGGTGTAGAACACCCCATCCAGGTTGATGCGCATCACCCGGTCCCATTCCTCATTGGGCATCGTCTCGTATCCGGCGCTATGCTTGCCGCCCACGCCGGCATTGGCAAACACCCCATCCACCCGGCCCAGTGCGTCCAGCGTGCGGGCAAAGGCGTCATCGACCGCGGCCGAATCGCCGACATCGACCTGCAAGGCCAGCACCCGCCGTCCCGTGGCTTCCAGCCGCGCCCGCGCCGCCTCGTTCTTGGACGGGCTCTGGCCCCAGATGGCCACATCTGCGCCGGCCTGTGCCACCGCCTCGGCAAAGCCCAGGCCGATGCCGCCATTGCCGCCGGTCACCAGCGCCACCTTTCCGGTCAGATCGAACGCCGCGTAAGCCATGGCTGCCCCCCTCTCAATGCCTTGCCCGCCAACTTGCCGCCGGCGCCCCGGCGAGGCAAACCACGCCGGCTTGCAGAAGGACGGGGACGGCGATGGCGAAGATCAAGGTGGCAACGCCCGTGGTGGAGCTCGATGGCGATGAGATGACCCGCATCATCTGGGGCTTCATCAAACACAAGCTCATCCTGCCCTATCTCGATATCGAGTTGAAATACTACGACCTCGGCATCGAGTACCGCGATCAGACAGACGATCAGGTTACAATCGACGCCGCGCTCGCCATCAAGCAGTACGGCGTCGGCGTGAAATGCGCCACGATTACGCCCGACGAGGCGCGGGTTTCCGAATTCAACCTCAAGCGCATGTGGCGCAGCCCCAACGGCACGATCCGCAACATCCTGGACGGCACGATCTTCCGCGAGCCGATTATCTGTTCGAACGTGCCGCGCCTGGTGCCGCATTGGAGCCAGCCGATCGTCATCGGCCGCCACGCCTATGGCGACATATACCGCGCCGCGGAAACCAAGATCCCCGGGCCGGGACGTGTCACGCTGCTCTATGAGCCTGCCGACGGCCGTGAGGAAATGCGCTTCGAAGTGCATGATTTCAAAGGCCCTGGCGTGGCGCTCGCCATTCACAATACCCGCGCCAGCATCGAAGGCTTCGCCCGCGCCAGCTTCAACTACGGCATCGCGCGCAATTATCCGGTTTATCTTTCCACGAAGAACACGATCCTGAAAGCCTATGACGGCATGTTCAAGGACGTGTTCCAGGAAATCTATGACGCCGAGTTCCGCGACACCTTCCACGAAGCCGGGCTGCATTACGAACACCGCCTGATCGATGACATGGTGGCCAGCGCGCTGAAATGGTCCGGCGGCTATGTCTGGGCGTGCAAGAATTACGACGGCGACGTGCAGAGCGACATCGTGGCGCAGGGCTTTGGTTCGCTGGGGTTGATGACCAGCGTGCTGATGAGCCCGGACGGCTTGACCGTGGAGAGCGAGGCCGCGCACGGCACCGTTACGCGCCACTACCGTGAGCACCAAAAAGGCCGCCAGACCAGCACCAACCCGATTGCGTCGATCTTCGCCTGGACGCGCGGGCTGATCTATCGCGGGCGCTTCGATGACACGCCGGATGTCACTGCCTTTGCGGAAACGCTGGAGCGGGTTTGCGTGCAGACGGTGGAAGCCGGGCATATGACCAAGGATCTCGCCATCTTGATTGCGCCGGACGCGCCTTGGATGAACACGCAGGATTTTCTTGGCAAATTGGATGAAAATCTGCAGCTTGCCATGAAGTAAGAGTCTTCTTTTTCTGAAGAAAAAGAAGCAAAAAGACTTTTGAAATGGGCGTACGCGTTGGACAAAGCGCGCAGCAAACAGACAAAAGTTTTTTGCTCCTTTTTTCAAAAAAGAAGAACTTCCTTCCTTTTCTCAAAGGCCTCCCATGCCCTCGCGCCGCAACTTCGTCATGACCAGCCTGATGACAGGCTTCACGCTGGCGGCCGCGCGTGCCGCCGCCGATCCCATCCACACCGACAGCGCCGGCCTGACCGCCGGCCCGGTGACGATAGCCACGCATGACGGTTCATTGCCGGCCTATGCGGCCTGCCCCGCGGGTACCGGGCCGTTTCCCGTCGTGCTGGTGATTGAGGAAATCTTCGGCGTTCACGAATACATCAAGGATGTGTGCCGGCGTTGGGCCAAGCTCGGCTATCTGGCCGTGGCGCCGGAGCTCTATGCGCGCATCGCCGATTTGTCGAAGATGACGGACGTGCAGGCGATCTTTCGTGACGTGATCCTGCGCGCGCCGGACGCGGCCATGCTGAGCGATCTGGACAGTACGGTGGCATGGGCCGGCGCGCATCGCGGCGACATCAAGCGCCTGGGCGTCATGGGCTTTTGCCGCGGCGGACGGGACACATGGCTCTATGCCGAACATAATGCCGCTCTGAAAGCGGCAGTGGCGTTCTACGGTCCGGTGACCGGCATGACCTCACCGATTCAGCCCAGGACGCCGCTCGATCTCGCCGCCGGCCTGAAATGTCCGCTGCTGGGCCTGTATGGCGGCGCCGATGACGGCATTCGTATTGAGGACGTGCAGCAGGCGGCCGCACGCGCCACGGCCGCCGGTCAGATGGTGCAGATCGAGGTCTTCCCCGGCGCGCCGCACGGCTTTCACGCCGACTACCGCGCCAGCTACCGCAAGGAAGCGGCCGAGGCGGCATGGGCCCGCGCCACCGCCTGGATGCGCGCGCACGGAGTGGCCTGAGAACATGGACGGAACCGCGCAGAGCGAGGCATTGGCCTCGCCGGATGCGGTGCCGGGTGGGGGCGTGCTGCCTGGCGTCGAAGGCCGAGCCGCCCTTGCCGCCGCCCCACCGGTGCGTGACGCCACGCGCCAGGAGCGCCGGCGTGTCCTGGCCGCGGCCATGATGGTGACCGCGCTGGCTTCGCTGGACGGCAACGTCGTGGGTCCCGCATTGCCGCGCATCGTCAGCGACCTGGGCGGGCTTGCGCATCTCGCCTGGGTGGTGACCGCCTTTTCGGTGGCGAGCACGGCGGCCACGCCGGTCTATGGCTGGCTTGCCGACAAGTCGGGCCGCAAGCTGGCCTTCGGTGTCTCGATCAACGTCTTTCTTGTGGGATCGGTGCTTTGCGGGGCGGCGCACAGCATGGTCTGGCTGATTGCGGCGCGCGCGTTTCAGGGCATCGGCGCCGGCGGGCTGATTTCGCTTGCGCAAACATCGATTGGAGGCGTGCTTTCGCCGGCGGAGCGTCCGCGCTTTCAGGGATGGTTTGCGGCTGTGTTTGCCACCTCCAGCGTGGCCGGGCCGCTGTTGGGCGGCGCGGTGACCGACCTCCTCTCCTGGCCGTGGATATTCTACCTGAACCTGCCGGTGGGTCTGATCGCACTGGCCATGATCATGGCCGGACCGCCGCAGGCGCGGCGCGATGCGCATCGCAGCTTCGATGCGGCCGGATTCGGCTTGGTGATCCTGGCCACCTGCACCTTTCTGCTGGCTCTGAGCTGGGGGGGAACGGTCTATGCGTGGAATTCCGCGCCCATCCTGGTGCTGCTGGCGGTGACCGCCGCGTCCATCCCGGCGCTTGTCGTGATCGAACACCGGGCGGCCGAGCCCGCGCTGCCGCCCGCGCTGCTTGCCGACCCCGTCATGGGGCGGACCATCATGGCCCTGTCACTGTCGGTCATGGGCATGTTCGGCGCCCTGGTCTTCGTGCCGCTCTACTTTCAGCTCGTGCATGGGGCGAGTGCGACCGAGGCCGGATTGCGCACCGCGCCGGTCATGGCCGGGCTGATCGTCTCATCGATCTTTGGCGGACGCGCCGTGGCGCGTGTGGGCAGGACCAAGCCGTTCATCGTGGGCGGGTTGGCGGTGGCCGCGTCGGCACTGTCGGCCTTGGCCGTTGCCGTGCGGTCGGGCGTCGGACCTGATGGCTTCGATGGGCTGCTGGTCGTGCTCGGCGCGGGCATGGGGATGGTGATGCCGAACATGACGACCTCCGTACAGAACGCGGCCAAGCCGGCCGAACTGGGCGTGGCGATGTCCACGACCTCTTTCTTCCGCGCGCTGGGCGGGGCGTTCGGCGTGGCGGTGGCGGGCATGCTGCTGACCTTGACCTTGCGCGGACATGCAACGGCGGGTTCGGGATGGTCCGGCATGCAAGCGCTTCAGGGCCTTTCCGCCGCGCAACGCGCGGGAATGGTGGGCGCCTGCGCGGCAGCGGTCGAGCTGATTTTCGTGGTGTTCACCGCCGTGCTGCTGCTGGCGCTGGTGGTTGGCGCGGCAACGCCGGGTGTTGCGCTGAAGGGCCGGCCGGCTGGCTGAGACGGAGCTGCGGGCCGCGCCACCCATGAACGGCATGTCAAGATCAGTTTCGCGGTCGGGCAGCGGCACGGCTTCGTGATGCCATGGTAGGATATTGAAAATCTCTTTGCAGCAGGTTGGCCGGGACGACCAGCGGTGAAGGTTTTTCATGGGACGACACGCCAGACTCTCCAGGCTCGCCGACCTGACTGGCACCTCATACGCCGACAAGCCTGCCGTCCGTCTGGCCAATGAACAATTATGGGAAGTCAGCGCCCATCTCGATCTGGTGCTGGACAGCCTGACCGATCACGCGGTTCTGACGCTCGACGTCAACGGTCACGTCACTTCCTGGAACAGCGGTGCGCAGCGCACGATGTGCTACGAGGCCGGCGAAATCATTGGCCGTCATTTCTGCTGCTTCTACAGCAAGGCGGATCAGGACGCGGATGTGCCGACGCGCGCCTTGCGCCTGGCGCGTGATCTGGGCAAGCACGAATCCGAAGGCTGGCGCATCCGCCGGGATGGAGACCGCTTCTGGGCGCACACGCTGGTCCACCCGCTGGCCGATGGGGCCGGCAATCCGCGGGGCTTTGTTCAAGTGACGCGCGATGTCACGCAGCGCCTTCAGGTCGAAAAGCTGCGCGAGGAGTTGGGACATTCGCAAAAGCACGAAATGGTCGGGCAACTGACCGATGGGGTGACGCATGATTTCAACAGTTTGCTGACGACGATCGAGGCCGGACATGCGCTGGTGCTCGGCTGCACGGAGGATGAACGGATTGCGCGCGTCATTGATGTCAGTCGCGACGCCATCGCCAAAAGCAAGAAGCTGATTTCGCAATTGCTCGCCTTTTCACGCAAGCAGGTGCTGAGCCCGCAGCCTTCCAACATGTTCAACCTGATTTCCAGCATGGACGCGCTGCTGCAGCGCGCGGTTGGCGAAAACATCCGGCTGCGGTGGAATCTGGCGCCCGATTTGCCGACGGTGCTGGTCGATCAGGCGCAGTTTCAATCGGTCTTGCTCAATCTGGTCGTCAATGCGCGCGATGCCATGCCCGACGGCGGGTGGCTGACGATCTTCATGGACAAGATCATGCTGACGGAGGTGAGCTACGCGCCGCCTTATGACGTACAGCCGGGCGAATATGTCGTGCTGGGGGTGAGCGACACGGGCGGGGGCATGACGCCCGAAGTGCAGAGCCGCGCGATCGAACCCTTCTTCACGACGAAGACCACCGGCGCGGGCTCCGGGCTTGGCTTGAGCCAGTGCTTCGGGTTTGCGCGCCAATCCGGCGGCACGTTGCGTATCGAGAGCATCGGCGGCAAGGGCACCACGATCCGCCTGTTGCTGCCGGCGGAAGCGGCGAGCGCGGCTGCCTCATCGATCAAGCGCACGCGAACGATTTTGTTTGTCGATGACGACAATTCCATTCGCACCCTGGTAGGCGAAATACTGCGTGCCGGTGGCCACCGCGTGATCGAGGCGGAAGACGGCAGGTCGGCGCTGAACCTGCTGCGCATGGATGATACGATCGACTACCTGTTTACCGACATGGTGATGCCGAACGACATGAACGGCGTGCAGTTGATGGCCGCGGCCCGGGCGATCCGGCCAGGGCTGCCGACCCTGCTGGCCTCGGGCTACCCGCGGGAGGCTTTGCGGGATTTGGGCCAGATACCGGACGATGTCATGTTCATCGCCAAGCCTTATTCAATGGCGGATTTGAACGCGCATATCGCGGGTGGGGCACTCGGGAATTGATGGAAGAACTGGGGGAGCAATGCTTGCATCCCCAAAGACCCGCCGCCAAGATTTTAATATCAATCCCTCGAAATCCGATCGGGGCGCATAGGCCGCGGCCGTATCACAGGCACCGCCGGCCCGTGCAAGGCCGAGCCGCGTCCCGACAAAGACGGATTGGTCATAAAATACTCGTGTGCCGACACAGGCTTTGGGCCAGGCGGCACGCGGCGCCATGCGCCGTCCGGACCCAACTGCCAGCTTTGCAATGTGTCCTTCAGATTGACCACCATGATCTGATCGAGGATCTGCGCATGTACGGTCGGATTGGTGATCGGCACCAGCGTTTCCACGCGCCAATCCATGTTGCGCTCCATCCAGTCCGCGCTGCTGATATAGACCGCGGCATGGCGGCTGGGCAGGCGGTGACCGCGGCCGAAAACGCAAATGCGGCCATGCTCCAGAAAGCGGCCGACGATGGATTTGACGCGGACGTTTTCCGACAGGCCCGGCACGCCGGGGCGAAGGCAGCAAATGCCGCGAACAACCGCAATAATTTGCACGCCGGCGATCGAGGCTTCATAGAGTTTATCGATCAGTTTGCAGTCGACAAGGCTGTTCAGCTTCAGCCAGATCGTGCCGTGCCGGCCCTCGCGCGCCGCGGTGATTTCGCCCTCGATCAAATGCATCAGCGTGCTGCGCGTCGTCAGCGGCGAAAAGGCCACCGCATCCATGCGATCGGGCCGCGCGTAGCCGGTCATGTAATTGAACAGCCGGGCGGCATCGCGCGTCAGGTCAGGGTCCACGGTGAAGAAGCTTAAATCCGTGTAGATGCGCGCGGTGATCGGGTGATAATTGCCGGTGCCGAAATGGGCATAGCTGCGCATCGAGCCGCCCTCCCGCCGCACGACCAGGCTGATCTTGGCGTGCGTCTTCAGCTCGGCAAAGCCGAAGACCACCTGCACGCCGGCCGCTTCCAGCGTGCGGGCGAGGCGGATATTGGCTTCTTCGTCGAAACGCGCGCGCAGCTCGACCATGGCGGTGACCGATTTGCCGCTATCGGCCGCCTCGATCAGGGCACGGACGACGGGACTGTCCGGACTCGTGCGATAGAGCGTCTGTTTGATCGCGATCACCGCGGGGTCGCCCGCGGCCTGACGCAGGAATTGCACCACCACATCGAAGCTCTCGAAGGGATGATGAACGACGATGTCCTTGGCGCGGATGGCGGCAAAGCAATCGCCGCCGAAATCGCGGATGCGCTCCGGAAAGCGCGGGGTGTAGGGGGTGAAGAGCAGGTCGGGCCGATCGTCCACGATCAGCTGCTTGAGATCGACGACGCCGATGATGCCCGATTGCACAAACACATCGTCTGATTCCGTGTCCAGGCTGTCGGCAACCAGGCTCACGAGCTCGTCGGGCATCAGGCTGTCCACTTCGAGGTGGATCACCGAGCCGCGCCGCCGCCGCTTCAGCGCGGTTTCGTAGGAGCGGACGAGGTCCTCGGCCTCTTCCTCGAACTCCACATCGGTGTCCCGGATCAGGCGGAACAGGCCGTGGCCGACGATGGCAAAGCCCGGGAAAACCTGATCCATGAACAAACGCACGACGTCTTCAAGCATCAGGAAGCGGATGGGCTGCCCGGCGCCGGCTGCGGGCAGGCGCACGAAGCGGTCCACCTGATTGGGCAGCGGGATCAGGCCACGCATGTGCTGGCCATCATCCTCGCGTTGAAGCTGCAGGGCCATGACCAGGCCCATGTTCGGGATGAAGGGAAAGGGGTGGGCCGGATCGATGGCCAGCGGCGTCAGGACGGGAAAGACGCGCTCCATGAACCAGTGATCGAGCCAGGCGGCTTCGGAATCGGCAATGGTCCTGGCGTCGGCAACTTCGAGGCCGGCTTTGGCCAGACCCGCCCTGAGCTCCAGCCAGACTTTCTGCTGGCGCACCAGCAGCGCAGCGGCGCGCTCCCGCACGGCGGTGAGTTGCTGGGCGGGGGTGCGGCCATCGGGCGAGGCGGCGCCAATGGCGGAGTGTAACTGTCCCACCAGACCGGCGACGCGGACTGAATAGAATTCGTCGAGGTTGGAGGCGCTGATGGAGACGAAGCGCACACGCTCCAGCAACGGATGGGCGGCGTTCTCCGCTTCCTCGACGACGCGATGGTTGAAGTCCAGCCAGGAGAGCTCGCGATTGATGAAGCGGTCCGGGTTGTCGGGACCGATGGCGGAAGGCGGCTTGTGGGCTTGTGCTTCCTTGGTGCGCGTGACACCCATTGTTGCTGTTCCTGCTTGGCACGCCTTCATGGACTCGTTCGCGCAGGCGCGGCAAGGCAAGGCCGATCATCGGGATGACGGGGGTCTTGGACGGGATGGCACATCTCCGCCAGCCTCCTAGCTAGAAGGGGAGTTGCCATGAATCAGGACACGATCGTCATCGTAGGCGCCAAGCGCACGCCGATGGGTGCCTTTCAGGGCGTTCTTTCCGACAAGGCCTCGCCCGAGCTGGGTGCGGCGGCCATCCGTGCGGCGTTGGCGCAGGCCGGGGTCCCGGCCGCGGACGTCTCGGAGGTCGTGATGGGGTGCGTGCTGGCGGCTGGACTGGGGCAGGCGCCGGCAAGGCAGGCCTCGCTGGGTGCCGGGCTTCCGCAGGACGTACCCGCGACCACGATCAACAAGATGTGCGGCTCCGGCATGAAGGCAGCGATGCTGGCCTTCGACCAGATCAGCGCCGGCAGTGCCGACATCATGGTGGCCGGCGGAATGGAGAGTATGACGCGCGCGCCGTATTTGCTGGACCGTGCGCGCGAGGGGCTGAGACTGGGCCATGGCCGCACGCTGGATCACATGTTTCTGGACGGGCTGGAGGACGCTTACGAGCGTGGCCGGCTGATGGGCAGCTTTGCCGAGGACACTGCGCAGAATCTGCAATTTACCAGGCATGCTCAGGATGAGTTCGCACTCGCCTCTCTGGAGCGGGCACGGCGCGCCGTGGCGGACGGTGAGTTCCGCGGCGAGATCGTGGCCGTCGAGGGCAAGCAGAGCGTGGTTGACGATGAAACACCCACAAAGGCGAGGCCGGAAAAGATTCCGACCCTCAAGCCCGCCTTCCGCGAGGGAGGCACGGTGACGGCGGCGAATTCGTCTTCCATTTCCGATGGCGCGGCGGCGCTGGTGCTGATGCGGTTGAGCGATGCCGAAGAGCGCGGGCTGACGCCACTTGCCGCCATTTGCGGCCATGCCAGCCATGCCCGTGCGCCCAGCCAATTCACGACCGCGCCGATCGGGGCCATTCGCAAGCTCTACGAGAAAATCGGCTGGGATTGCGGCGATGTCGATTTGTTCGAAATCAACGAAGCCTTTGCGGTCGTGACGATGGCGGCGATGCGCGAGCTCGATCTGCCGCATGACCGGGTGAATGTGAATGGCGGCGCGTGTGCGCTGGGCCATCCGATCGGCGCGTCCGGCGCCAGAATCCTTGTGACGCTGCTTGCCGCGTTGCGCGCGCGCGGTCTGCGGCGCGGCGTGGCGTCTCTTTGCATCGGCGGCGGCGAGGCGACGGCAATGGGCGTGGAGCTTATCCACTAGCCGGGTTGCGATCCTGAGACACACCCCTATACAGAAGAGGATTGGTGGGGTGTCTCCATGGATGCCAAGTGGTTTGTTCGCGGCCTTGCCGGGGTCATCCCGCTCACGCTCGCTGGATGCGGACTGGCGGTCCTGACACCTCAAGGGCCTATCGGATCTGCCGAAAAGTCGATCCTGATCGACTCCGTGGTGATCATGCTTGCCATCGTAGCGCCGACGATGTTGGCCACCCTGCTGTTCGCGTGGTGGTTTCGCGCTTCCAACACACGCGCGCGTTACCTGCCGCAATTCGTCTATTCGGGCCGTCTGGAGCTGGTTGTATGGGCAGTGCCGCTCATGACGATCATGCTGCTTGGCGGCGTGAGCTGGATCGGCGCACATGCTTTGGATCCCGCGCAGCCTTTGCCATCCAAGAAGCCGCCATTGGAGGTGCAAGGCGTATCGCTGGATTGGAAATGGCTTTTCATCTATCCGGGACAGCGTGTCGCCGCAATCAACCAGCTGGTGATCCCGGCCGGAAGGCCTGTCCATTTCTCGCTGACGTCCGCCAGCGTGCTGAACGCCTTTTTCGTGCCTCAGCTCGGCAGCATGATCTACACGATGAACGGCATGACGTCCTCGCTCAATCTGAGCGCCGATGCGCCAGGCGTCTTCCGCGGCCAATCCAGCCACTTCAGCGGTGACGGATTTTCCGACATGCATTTCGATGTCAAGGCGGTTTCCAGCAATGAATTTACCGCCTGGGTAAATGCGGTCCACAAGGATGGCCCATCTTTGGATACGCAGAGCTATGGCGAACTTGCCAAGCAGAGCCGCGATGTGACGCCCTACACCTACAAGAACGTCGACCCGGCGCTGTTTGCGGCGATCGTGGCGCAAAAAGTGGCGCCCGGTCCTGGGCCTGTGCAGGACAAGAGCGGCATGGAGCACTAGCATGTTCGGCAAGCTGACCTGGTCGGCCATCCCTCTGGATCAGCCCATACCGTTGATAGCCGCGGCCTTTGTCGGCGCCATCATCTTTGGCGTTTTCGTCCTGGTCGTTGTCAAGGGCTGGCTGCCCTATCTCTGGCGTGAGTGGATCACCAGCGTCGATCACAAGCGCATCGGCGTCATGTACACCTTTCTTGCCCTGGTGATGCTGCTGCGCGGCTTTTCGGACGCCATCATGATGCGCTCGCAACAGGCGATCGCTTTCAAGTCGCCCGGCTACCTGCCGCCCGAACACTATGACCAGGTATTTTCGGCTCATGGCACGCTGATGATCTTCTTCGTGGCCATGCCGCTGGTCATCGGGCTGATGAATTTCGTCATGCCGCTGCAGTTGGGCGCGCGGGACGTGGCCTTTCCGACGCTGAATTCGGTGAGTTTCTGGCTGACCGCGACGGGCGCCTTGCTGGTCAACGTATCCCTTGTCGTGGGCGAATTCGCGCGCACGGGGTGGCTGCCATACCCGCCACTGTCCGAGTTGCGCTACTCGCCAGGCGTGGGTGTGGATTATTACTTGTGGGCGTTGCAGATCTCGGGAGTTGGCACCCTGCTTTCGGGCGTCAATCTGGTGACGACCGTGCTCAAGATCCACGCGCCGGGCATGACCTATCTGCGTATGCCGATGTTCTGCTGGACGGCACTGGCGTCGAACCTCCTGATCGTCGCGGCCTTTCCCATTCTGACCGCCACGCTGGCTATGCTGCTGCTTGACCGTTATCTCGGCTTTCACTTTTTTACCGATACCGGCGGCGGCAACGTGATGATGTTTATGAACCTCATCTGGACCTGGGGCCATCCGGAGGTTTACATCCTGATTCTGCCGGCTTTCGGCATCTTTTCCGAAGTCGTCTCGACCTTCTCGCGCAAACCCTTGTTCGGCTACCGTTCCATGGTTATGGCGACTATGGTCATCTGCATTCTCTCCTTCATGGTCTGGCTGCACCATTTCTTCACCATGGGCGCTGGCGGCGATGTGAACGCGATCTTCGGCATCGCGACCACGATCATCGCGGTGCCGACGGGCGTGAAAATTTTCAACTGGCTTTTCACCATGTTCGGCGGCCGCATCGTCTATGCGACGCCCATGCTATGGTCGATTGGCTTCATGATTACCTTTACGCTGGGCGGTATGACGGGCGTTCTGCTCGCCGTGCCGCCGGCCGATTTCATGCTGCATAACAGCCTGTTCCTGGTGGCGCATTTCCACAACGTCATCATCGGCGGCGTGCTGTTCGGCGGATTTGCCGCATACAGCTACTGGTTTCCCAAGGCTTTCGGTTTTCGTCTGCACGAGGGACTGGGCAAGGCCGCGTTCTGGTGCTGGCTTGTCGGGTTCTATTTGGCCTTCATGCCGCTCTACGTGCTGGGGCTGGAGGGCATGACGCGCCGCATGCAGCATTATGACGTGGCGGAGTGGCGGCCGTGGCTTCTGGTGGCGGCACTCGGGGCCGCGGTCATCCTGGCGGGCATCTGCTTTCAGGTGGCCCAACTCGTCGTCAGCATACGCAGGCGGGAGGAATTGCGCGATGTCACGGGCGATCCTTGGGATGGGCGGTCGCTCGAATGGTCCACTGCCTCGCCGCCGCCACCTTTCAATTTTGCCGTCCTGCCGCAAATCGATGCCGAGGAGCCGTACTGGACCGCCAAGGAGCAGGCGCGGAAACGCCAGTCTCTCGAAGACGAGCCGGCCTACGAAGACCTTGAGATGCCGCGCAATTCCCCGACGGGCTTCATCTGCGCATTCTTCGCCACCTTCATGGGCTTTGCGCTGATCTGGCATATCTGGTGGATGGTGATTGCTGGGGCCGTGGGCGCCTATGCGACCTTTGTTGTCTTCGCCTGGCGTGACACGGCCGAATACGTGATCCCGGCGGAGGAGGTCCGCCGCATCGATCGCGAAAACCGTCGCGCGCGCAATGCTGCCCTTGCCCGTGTGCAGCCAGCATTATGAGCGATGCGGTGATGCAGAGCCGGTATGGCCAGCCTCATGCGGCGCATGGCGAACGCGGGCAGGCATCCAAGCGGATCATCACGGGCTACGGGTTCTGGATTTTCCTGCTCAGCGACATCATCATGTTCTCCGCCTTCTTCGCGAGCTACGCGGTGTTGGTGGACAGCACGGATAGCGGGCCGTCCGGGCGGGATCTGTTTAACTTAAGAAACGTCGGTATAGAGACGGCCTGTCTGCTGATGTCCAGTTTCACATGCGGAATGGCCTCCGTCGGCGCGGAACGGAGGCAAAACCCTTTGTTTCACGGCGCCATGGCCGCGACGTTCGTTTTAGGCGTCACCTTTCTCGCGCTTGAGCTGCATGAATTCATCGGCATGATCGCTCACGGCGCCGGGCCCGATCGCAGCGCCTTTCTGACCGCATTTTTCACGTTGGTGGGCTGCCATGGCCTGCATGTCTCGGTTGGCCTGCTGTGGCTGTTGACAATGATGGCGCAGGTTTTCGCCAAAGGCTATCGCGACGATATCCTGCGGCGCATGCTCTGCTTCAGCCTGTTCTGGCATGCGCTCGATATCATCTGGGTCGGCGTTTTCACCGTCGTCTATCTCATGGGAGTTGAGCGATGAGCCGCGCTGAACTGGGCGTGCAGACTCCGACGGCGGACACCGCGCCGGGCGATGAAGGCACGGGCGAGGGCGCGGAAGGTCATGGCGTTCTTGCCTATGTCATCGGCTTGGCACTTGCGGTGGCGTTGACGTGCGTCTCCTTCTTCGTCGCGCGGACCTCACTTGTCTGGACGCCGAGCATACCGGTGGCCTTGGGCGTGCTGGCCATCGCGCAGATGGGCGTGCATCTGGTGTTTTTCCTGCACATCACGACCGGCCCTGACAACGTCAACAACATCATGGCGCTGGCGTTCGGGTTGCTGATCGTGCTGCTGGTGATGGGCGGGTCGATCTGGATCATGGATCACATGAATCACAACATGATGCCCATGCAGCAGATGATGCAGATGCAGCGTTAATAGCAAGGCGCAACAAGAAACGACCGGGGGGTCTAGGAGAAATGGCAAATCTCCCCCAGCCTTTCTACGAGCGTAAACCTTTTTGCTCGTCGGCATAAACTCTCAAGCCTTCACCTCGATTTTCGCCACGTCTTTCTGCAGAAGACCCGCCGCGCGAATCATCAGGAATGTGCCGGACCAATTACCCGGCACCGTCCAGCGCCCCTCGATTTCCAGCCCGTCCTCGCTGATGGTGCCCGTATAGCGCACCGCGTCATAATGCTGAAATTGCCCATCATAGATTTTCAGCCATGTGATGGAAAATCCAGCCCTGCGGCCTTGCAGCGTGGCAGAGATCGTCAAGCCGCGCGCGTCGCCGACATTGCCGACTTCCTCGGTGGCGCCGAGCAGCGTCCCGTCGGCATCGGTCAGAGTTGTGGTGAAAGGTACCGGCTCGTGCGCGATCGGATAATTGTAGAAGCCTTGCCAAGTGCCGGAGAGGTCGAGCGCGTTCATGGCCACCCATGTTTAGCCGACGGGCGCAGTGGTTTGCAATTAAGCCTTCAGTAACGCCGATGGCGTATTGTGAGGCGTTGCCACAGAGTGTTCCCCATGAGCTCCATCTCTCCAGTTACCATCACGCCGCTTCCTCAGCCGCCCCGTCAGGCGGGCGCGGCATCGGCCAATCCGCAATCGCCGTCCGCAGCCTCGCAGGAAGGCGGCAAGATCAATCCATCAACTCAGCCGGTTCGCGGCCACAGGCTCGATCTGACTGTCTGAACAGATGACCGCGGAGGGCGGCAAGTCCCCCGCCCTCCTTACGCCGCCACCGGCAGCTTGAGGCGTATCAGCCGCTCAATGCCCTTGAGCTGCCCGCGCTCCGTCTCATCGCACAGGCTGATCGCGCTTCCCGCCGCGCCCGCGCGCGCGGTGCGGCCAATACGGTGCACGTAAGCTTCCGGCACGTCGGGCAAATCGTAGTTAATGACATGGGTCACGCCATCCACATCGATGCCGCGCGCGGCGATGTCGGTGGCCACCAGCACCGGCACCTGGCCGGTTTTGAAAGCCGAGAGCGCACGCTCGCGCTGACCCTGACTCTTGTTGCCGTGAATGGCGTTGGCATTCATGCCTGTTGCGGTCAGATGCTGCACGATGCGGTCCGCGCCATGTTTGGTGCGCGCAAAGACCAGCGTGCGGCCCATGCCCTTCTGGCGCAGCACCCGCGCCAGCACCGTGCGCTTCTCCGATTGCGGTACGAACATCACGCATTGATCGACGCGATCGGCCGTGGCCGCCACCGGAGCGACCGAGACCTGCACCGGATTGCGCAACAGCGCGCCGGCCAAGGCGGCAATTTCGCGGGGCATCGTCGCGGAGAAAAACAGATTCTGCCGCACCGGCGGCAATTCCTTGGCAATGCGGCGGATGGGAATGACAAAGCCCAGATCGAGCATGTGATCGGCCTCGTCGAGCACCAGGATTTCGGTCTGGTCCAGCCGCACGTAGCGGTCGCTGAACAGATCAAGCAGGCGCCCCGGCGTGGCCACGATCACGTCCACGCCTTGCGCCACGGCCTGAATCTGGCGCCCCTTGGGCACGCCGCCGAAAATCACGGCCACACGCAGGCCGGTCTGGCGGCCGTAGGTGCGAAAGCTCTCGGCGATCTGGCTGGCCAGTTCGCGCGTGGGTGCAAGCACCAAACAGCGGCAAGCGGTGCGCTGGTAGGGCCGGCGTTCGGCCATCAGGCGGTGGATGATGGGCAGCGCGAAGGCCGCGGTCTTGCCGGTGCCGGTCTGGGCGATGCCCAGCAGATCGGCGCCGCGCATGACGTGCGGAATGGCCTGCGCCTGGATCGGCGTGGGGACGGTGTATTCGGACTTAGTCAGGGCGGCCAAAATGGGCGCTGACAGGCCGAAGGCGGCGAAATCACTCATGGAAGGTACACACTCTTGAGGTCGCCTCGGCCGAGCCAAGGCGACGGGAGCGGTCGGCGGGACTGCAAGCCGGCGCAAATTTTCATCAAGGTAACCGGCCGGCTGGAAAGCCACATGCGGGTCGCGTGAAAGCCGCGCCGCTTGTTTATGGGGTGAGGAACGGACGGGGTCAAGGCTTATTGTGCGGCGCAGCAGACGCGTGAGTTGAAACGCCGTGCGCCTTTACACGTGCTGCGCCGCCTTCGCGGTAGCGCGTTCCGGCAGCCCGCCTGCTCCCTTGTCCTGAGCGAGCAGTCGCGCCAGTTCGCTCGCCGGCAATGGGCGGCTGAAATAGTAGCCCTGTACGCTGGTGCAGCCGTCTTGGCTGACCTGGCTGAGTTGCTGGGCGGTCTCCACGCCCTCGGCCGTGGTCGGCACGCCCAGGCTCATGCCGAGGGCGGCGATGGCGCGCACGATGACGGCGTGATCGCCGGTGATTTCGGGCGCGCTGATGAAGCTGCGGTCGATCTTGATGCGGTCGAAACGGAAGCGCGCGAGCTGGCTGAGCGAGGCATAGCCTGTGCCGAAATCGTCAAGCACCAGACGCACGCCCATATCGCGCAGGCTGGCCAAATTCTCCAGCACGCCGGCTTCGTGGTGCAGCAGCAGGTTTTCGGTGACCTCGATTTCCAGCCGGCGGCCCGGCAGACCCGATTGGCGGAGCGCGCGGCTGACGGCCTCGGCAAAGCCAGGCGCCTCCATCTGCAAGGGCGAGGCATTGACCGCAATGGCGACATCGTCCGGCCAGAGCACCGCCTGCGCGCAGGCTTGTTGCAGTACCCATTCGCCGACTTCGCCGATCAGGCCGAGTTCTTCCAGGATGGGGATGAACTCGCCGGGCGGGACCATGCCGCGCCGCGGGCAATGCCAGCGCACCAGCGCCTCGAACCCATCGACGCGCCGTGTCTGCATGCCGATTTGCGGCTGATAGTGCACTTCCAGTTCGCCGCGAGCGAGCGCATGGCGCAGATCGCCCTCCATGTCGCGCCGCGCGCGGGCACGTTCGGTCAGGCGCGGCTCGAAGAAACGCAGCTGTCCGTTGGCTTCGGTGCGGGCGGCGGCCAAGGCCAGGCCGGCATTGGCGAGCAGCACTTCGCAGCGGTCGCCGTCTTCGGGCGCGCAGGCCACCCCCATATAGGCGCCGGTAATCGCCGTCTGGCCCTCGATCATGTAGGGCCGCGCCAGCGCCTCGGCGATGCGCTCGCTGAGGTCGGCCAGCGCCTCCTGGCTCGGCATGTCGGTGACCATGATGGCAAATTCGTCCGAGGCGAAGCGCGCCAGCACATCGTCCTCCCGCAGGAAGCCGGTCAGGCGGCGGCCGACCAGGCGCAGCAGCAGGTCGCCCGCTTCGACGCCTTGCGTGTCCACGACGTTGCGGAAGCGTTTGAGGTCGAGCAGCAGCACGGCCGTGCCCGCGGCCTGCGGACCGTCCAGGCGGTCACGCAGCAGCAGCATGAAATGCTGGCGGTTCCACAGGCCGGTCACCGGGTCGCTGAAGGCCTGGTCGATCAGCCAATCCTGGTTTTCATGTGTCTGGGTGACGTCGCTCAGGCTGGCCACGAAGCCCGCCTCGCCCGCGGGACGCAGATCGAGCGCAATCGTGCGCGCGCCCTTGGGATTGGGCACGGACAGCAGGGTCTTGCGCGGCTGGGAGAGGTCATGGGCGTTAAAGGCGGCGGCGAAGGTTTGCAAGGCCGCTTCGTCCAGCCAGTAGCTCCGTCCCAGCAGGCGCAGGATTTGTACGCCGATATGACCGTCGGGCGGCAGGCCGAGCAGCAGGGCCGCGGCGGGGGCGCCCTGGCGCCC
>CAXUNZ010000008.1:0-1367 GCA_964252525.1 uncultured Acetobacteraceae bacterium | reverse complement strand
GATGCATCGAGCAGGATGATCCCCGGCATGGCGCAGTCGATCGCCGCCCGCAACAGGGGTTCCATGGAAGCGGGGGTTTGCCGCGCGACCGTGAAATCGGCGGCGCTCGGCTTGCCCCCAGGTCGGGGTGCGTCGTGATCCATGCCTTAAGTGTCGCCGCGCGTTTGTGCACGGGGAACCTAATGGGTGGAGATTACCTGGAGGTTAGGAGAGAAAGGTCTGGGAGATGGCCTATCTCTCCCGGCCTTCGCATGAGAGTTTCGATTTCTGCTTGACGGTATTTAGCGCATTGCTTTGCAGAACGCGGCAATGCGCGCGCACGCCTCCCGCAAGCTCTCCGTATCCGTCGCATAACTCACCCGGAAATGCCCCGGATACATGAACGCCGCGCCATGCACCGCCGCCACGCCGTGCTCCTCCAGCAGTGCGACCACGAAAGCCTCATCATCGGCAATCGCCGTTCCGCCCGCGCTGGTCTTGCCAATGCATCCGTGCATGGAAGGAAACACGTAGAACGCCCCCTCCGGCCGCGAGCAACTCAGCGCCGGCACCGCATTGAGCGCATCGACAACCAGATCGCGCCGCGCCCGATACACCTCCGCCATCGCGGCCACACCATCCTGCGGCCCCTCCAGCGCAGCCAGAGCCGCGGCCTGGCCGATGCTGCTGGTGTTCGATGTCGACTGGCTCTGCAACTTGTCCATCGCGCGGATCAGCGCCACCGGCGCGCCCGCGAACCCAATGCGCCACCCCGTCATCGCATAAGCCTTGCTGCAGCCGTTCATCGTCACCGTGCGATCGCGCAGCCGAGGCTCCACCTGCACGATCGTCGCCGGGACAAAGCCATCGTAAACCAGCTTCTCGTAGATATCGTCGGTAAACACCCAGACATTTGGGTGCCGCAGCAACACGTCGCAGATCGCCCGCAAATCCACCGCCGAATACGCTGCCCCCGTGGGGTTATTCGGACTGTTGAGAAAAAACCATTTCGTCCTAGGCGTGATCGCCGCCTCCAGATCCTCCGCCCGCAGTTTGAAGCCCGCATTTTGGCCGCACGGCACGATCACCGGCGTGCCCTCGGCCAGCGCCACGATGTCGGGGTAGCTGACCCAGCACGGGCTGGGAATGATCACCTCGTCGCCCGCCTGCACGGTGGCCACCATGGCGTTGTAGATGACCTGCTTGCCGCCGGTGGAGACGATGATCTCCTCGGGCGCATAATCGATGCCGCTATCCCGCTTGAATTTGGCCGCAACCGCGCGCCGCAGCGCGGGCGTGCCGGCAACATCGGTGTATTTCGTCTCGCCGGCCTGAATGGCGGCGATCGCCGCCTGCTTGATGTGGTCCGGCGTGTCGAAATCGGGCTC
>CAXUNZ010000007.1:0-43827 GCA_964252525.1 uncultured Acetobacteraceae bacterium | reverse complement strand
CCTTAGAACCTGATTGCGGGGCTTGCGCCTCAGGCCCCCGTGGAGTCCTGGGAAGAGCCCCTGGCCTTTCTCTCCGCCGCTCACAACCCTGCCTGTATAAGGCCACCCCGTTGACGGCGCAATCGCGGGGCGCTTAGGCTTGATGGTCCGCTGGTGCGGGCCCTCGTGATTTGTCCGGCCGGATTGCGGCGAGGTAAAACAAGCGCGCTAAAGAGGCTAGGCATTCGCCGTGCGCGGGTGTCGGCCTCCAGGCTGGTCTGCTTACGCCATTGCGTGCCGCGCCAGGAGAGACGTTCTTGCCCGATACCCTGCCTCTGCCCGAAGCCGGTGCGCCGGCGCTTCATCCGGCCACGCACCTGATCCACGGCGGCTCGCTGCGTAGCCATTTCGGCGAAACGTCCGAGGCCATGTTCCTGACGAGCGGCTTCATCTACGACAGCGCCGAGCAGGCCGAGGCTACGTTTGCCGGCACGCAGACACATTATCAATATTCGCGCTTCGGCAATCCCGGTCTGTCCATGCTGGAGGCGCGCCTGGCGCTTCTGGAAGGTGCCGAGGCGTGCAGGGTGACCGCGACCGGAATGGCCGCCGTGCATGCCGCATTGCTCAGCCAACTGAATACGGGCGATCGAATTGTCGCGAGCCGGGCGCTGTTCGGCAGTTGCCACTGGATCGTGGCCAATCTGCTGCCGCGCTATGGCATTGAATTCACGTTCGTCGATGCCGCGGACATCGACGGCTGGCGCGCGGCGCTTTCCACGCCGGCGCGGATGGTGCTGCTGGAAACGCCGTCCAATCCGATGCTGCAAATCGTGGATTTGGCGGCGGTATGCGCGCTGGCGCATGCGGCGGGTGCGATGGTCGTGGTGGACAATGTCTTTGCCACGCCGCTGCTGCAGCGTCCGATGGAATGTGGCGCCGATGTCGTGGTGTATTCAGCAACCAAGCACATGGATGGACAAGGGCGCGTGCTGGGCGGCGCGGTCTTGGGGCGGCGGGATTGGATCGAGAATACGCTCCAGCCTTTCATACGAAATACCGGTCCTGCTCTCTCGCCATTTAATGCCTGGGTTCTGCTCAAGGCGCTGGAAACCTTGCCGCTGCGTGTGGAGGCGGCCTGCGCACGCGCGGCGGCACTTGCAGATTTCCTGGCCCACGCACCCGGTGTGATGCGCGTTTGGTACCCCGGACGCGCGGACCATCCTCAGCACCAATTGGCGATGCGCCAGATGAGCGCGGGCGGCACGCTGGTGACGTTTGAAGTGCAGGGCGGACAAGCCCCGGCATTCGCCGTGTTGAACGGCCTGCGCTTGATTGCGATATCCAATAACCTGGGTGACAGCCGATCGATGGTGACCCATCCAGCGACGACCACGCATATGCGCATCGGCGCACAGGAGCGGGCGCTGCTGGGCATTACCGACGGCATCATCCGGCTTTCGGTGGGGTTGGAAGACGTTCGGGATCTGCAAAGCGATTTGGCGCAGGCGTTGGCAGGCGTCTTCCCGCCTGCCTATGCGCGTGCGGGCTGATGGCCGGGTTTACCGCCGTCGGAGATGATGACGGCGCGCGCGCCTTCGAGGCGCGGACGGGCGATATTCTGGTGCGCGTGCAGGCGATGTATCTTGAAGACGAATCAGATCCGGACGAGGGCCGCTACGTCTGGGCCTACCGGGTGGCCGTGGAAAACCACGGCCGGCAGATCGTCCAGCTTCTGCGCCGGACTTGGAAGATCACGGATGCCGCCGGCGCCGTGAAGCACGTGCATGGTGAAGGCGTGGTGGGCGAACAGCCGGTGATCAAACCCGGCCAAGCGTTCGAATACGTCTCCGGTACGCCACTTGCGACGCCCTCGGGGTTCATGACCGGCGCCTACCACCTGATCGAGCAAGAGACGGGAGCGCCTTTCGACGTGGTCATCCCGGTGTTCAGCCTGGATAGCCCGCATGCCAACAGGCGTTTACACTAGAGCACATTCGGTGCTGGTAGAAGCATCGAATGTGCTCTAGCTCTTTTTTCCAGAGCACGTTTTGGCCGGGTGATCCCAGTTGGTCCGAACGTGCTCTAGCGTGTCCGGATCAAATGTCATCAACCGTATGTAAGACATGCACTAGAACGCCGAGCCAAAGGTCTTGAGAGGAACAGGTTGTTGAACAGGATCATCCCGCTCGGCGCCCATGACATGACCGCGCGCAGCGAGCCCGCACCGACTCAGACGGACGCCGAGGCGGCGATCCGGACGCTGATACGATGGGCCGGCGATGAGCCGGATCGGGAGGGATTGCGCGATACGCCTGCGCGCGTGGCGCGCAGCTACCTAGAATTCTTCAATGGTTATGCGCAAGATCCTGTTGCACTGCTGGAGCGGACGTTCGAGGAAGTCGAGGGATACGACGAAATTGTCTTGCTGCGCGACATACGGCTGGAGAGCCATTGCGAGCATCACATGGTGCCGATCGTCGGGCGAGCCCACGTCGCTTATTTGCCACACAGACGCGTTGTCGGCATCAGTAAACTTGCGCGCGTGGTCGACGCCTACGCGCACCGTTTGCAAATACAGGAGAAGCTGACGGCGCAAATCGCCAACACAATCCACGAAGTGTTGCAACCGTTAGGGACAGCCGTGATCATTGATGCCGCACATGAATGCATGACGACACGGGGGGTTCATAAAACCGGCGTGTCGATGGTCACAAGCCGCATGCTGGGAACGTTCAGAGATGATCCCGCAACACGGCGCGAATTACTGTCGATGATTGCACAAAGAAACGATTAGGTGGCCGGGGACGGAAGATCCCCGGCCATATCAAGTTAGCTCGTCGCGTCGCGGATGCCATCCTTGGCGCCGCCGACCGCATTTTGAACTTTGCCGGCAGCCTTCTGGGCGGCGCCCTCCGCTTCGACCTTGGTGTCGCCGGTCATCTTCCCGACACCTTCTTTTACCGCGCCCACGCCTTGTTTGATCGAGCCGTCAATACGGTCTTTGTCCATGATCCATCACCTCGTGGTTGATGGTTGGATAACACGGTGTGTCGCGTCCGGTTCCCCGCGGGCGTTATGCATCGAACCGTGAGCCGAGACGCGGCTACAGCAGCCTAGCTGCCCCGCGGAGATCGCTGACGAAATTGGCGTATTCGCGCGTGCGGGAATCCTCGTCCGGCAGGCGGAGCAGATAGGATGGATGCACGGTGACCATCGCCTGGCCGTGCGCCAGGGGAAGCGGCCGTCCACGTTCACGCGAAATAGTAACGGCGCGACCGAGGACGGCGCGTGCCGCGCTGGCGCCGAGCAGGATGGTGACGGCGGGTTTGAGCAGTTCACGTTCTTGGTCCAGCCAGAAACGGCACGCATCTATTTCCATGCGGTCCGGGGTTGCGTGAATGCGCCGCTTGCCGCGCGGTTCGAATTTGAAGTGTTTGACTGCATTGGTAATGTAGACGAGCGAGCGGTCGATCCCGGCCTCGGCAATGGCGCGGTCGAGCATCTGGCCAGCCGGACCGACGAAGGGCCGTCCCGCAAGGTCTTCCTGATCGCCCGGCTGTTCGCCGACCATCATCAGGCGTGCTTGGGGTGGGCCTTCGCCAAAGACGGTTTGCGTTGCGGGCTGCCAAAGGGGGCAGAGACGGCAGGTGGCGGCCTCCTGCGCCAGGGACGCGAGCGTGCCGGCTTCGAGAGGTACCGGCGTGGCCGAGGATTTCGCCGCTCGGGCGGGACGTTCAGGGGAGAATACAGGCTGGTCCACCATGGTCTGAGTCCGTGATTGGGCAGTTCGGATCAGTTCGGGGATCGCAGCGGCCTCGGGCAGGTTGCGCCAATATTTCTTCGGCATTTCGGACGTCATGGCGTCGATCTTGAGTCGCGCCGGATTGAAGATGCTACAGAAATAGGCGCGCCAATAGGATTCGAGATGGTCGTCGTCGGGCACATCGGCGGGACTGGCGCCCTCGGTCAGGCGGAGATCTGCGCCGTCCCAATGGGCGCTGCGGTAGGGCGTCAGGATGGACCACGTCATCGTGGCGAAACGGCGGATGAAGAAGCCGGAGTTGGCCTCGAGAATATAGTGGGCGGGCTCGAACCAGGCGACGTAGCGCGTGGCGTCATCGGCCTGCACGGCGCGGAAGCGCAGGAAGGCGCGCATCTTGTGGGTGTCGCGGCGCACCGCCTGGGCAAGGCGCTGCACGCGCGCAACCAGCGGGTCGGCGAGGTCTTCAAGGATTCGCTTCTCGCCGCGCTGGGCACGCCAGACCAGGGTGTAGAGATAGGCAAAGCGGGCGGGCTCGTTGGCCTGAATGGCGGTTTCGGCGAGTTCGAGCAAGGCGCGCGGGACGCTGAAGGCCGCGGCTTGTGCGGCTGTTTCGCCGGCATCGGCAAAGAGATCGCTGGCGCTGCGCACGGACCAGACGACCTGGTCCGGCGGGATGCCGGCCAAGGCAAGCCCGCGGCTGGCGGCACGCCACCCGGCCAGATCCACCTCATCGGCCAGAACGACGCTCTCCATTTAGCGGCCTATTTCCCTGACCGAGGACAGATCGAAAGAGCCGCGTCTGCCTCCGAAAGCTCCCGTTATCATGTGACACGAAGCCTTAAAGCAGCGCGAGTTGCTCGACGGCCGGCGAGAGTTTTGCCTGCAAAGTCGCGCTGTCGAGCAATCCACGCGGCGTGTGGTCCGCCGCCACAATAAAAGGCGCTAATTTTGTTACCGACAGGCGCAGCCTTGCCAAATCGGCCATGCGCAGGCGCCGGTGACGGCGCGCAACAATGAGGCGGTCAGCCGATTTCACGCCCAACCCCGGGATGCGCAACAGCGATTCGCGTGGAGCACGGTTGACATCGACGGGGAAGTCTTCCCGGTGGGTCAGCGCCCAGGCAAGCTTCGGGTCGATGTCCAACGGCAGATTGCCGCTGAGGTTGGTCGGCATTTCGCTCAACGAAAAGCCATAAAAGCGCAGCAGCCAGTCGGCCTGATAGAGACGGTGCTCACGCAGCAGCGGTGCCGCGCGTGGCGGCAATGCGGCCGAAGCATCGGGAATGGGGCTGAAGGCGGAGTAATAGACGCGGCGAAGGCCATAGGAGGCGTAGAGCTGCGTGCTCATGCTCAGGATGTCGCTGTCGGGGCTCGGATCGGCACCGACAATGACCTGCGTACTCTGCCCTGCGGGGGCAAATTTAGGCGCACGCTGTTCGGCGCGGGACTCATCGATGCGCAGGCGCATGCGGCCCATGGAGCGACGGATGGTGGCATGGCTCTTTTCGGGCGCGAGGTTGTCGAGCGCCTGCTCCGTGGGCAGTTCCATGTTGATGCTGAGCCGGTCGGCGTAGCGGCCGGCCTCGGCCATCAGCAGCGGATCGGCGTCCGGGATCGTCTTGAGGTGGATGTAGCCGCGAAAGCCATGCACCTCGCGCAAGGTGCGCGCCACGCCTACGACCTGTTCCATGGTGTAATCCGGATCGCGGATGATGCCCGAGGAGAGAAACAAACCTTCGATGCAGTTGCGACGGTAGAAGCCAAGGGTGAGGGTGACCACCTCCTCGACCGTGAAGCGTGCGCGCTGGACGTTGGAGGAGCGGCGGTTGATGCAGTAGATGCAGTCATAAATGCAGGAATTGGTCAATAATATCTTCAGTAGGCTGATGCAGCGTCCGTCAGGCGCGTAGGCGTGGCAAATGCCTATACCCTCGGTTGAGCCGATGCCGCTGGTCTCGCCCGCAGAGCTGCGCTTCTGGGTGCCCGACGAGGCGCAAGACGCATCGTATTTGGCGGCGTCGGCAAGAATTTCCAGTTTACGGAGCAGCTCCATGTTCGGTAGATGTTCATGAAATCTCAGCCTGTCAACCAAGCGGAGGCCCGTTTGACGACTATCCCGGCGGCGATTGGCGCGCGGGACGTGGCCGAGCTTCGGCCCTGGCCTTCTGCCCACGTGCAATAGCGCAAAAGTGGCGCATGGGCGGTGCACCGCTCGTTTTGGCCATGACACATCAGGAGGATGGTGTAGGCTGGCATCCGAGTAAATGAAGCCGCTTGTCAAGATGCGCGAGAGCTGACGGCCATGGATGGCGGCAATGGCGCGCCTATGACGGCGGAGGGCACATCCGCGTCTGCTCCAGGCAACACGGTTGGCATTTTCCTTCACGCCGGCTGGCGCAGTCGCGGCACGTGGATGTGGGAGCGGCTGCGTGAGAACGCGGGCGTGCGGGCTTTCTACGAACCCCTGCACGAGGATCTGGCCACGCTGCGGGCGCAGGATATCGGATTGCTGCGGCCCGATAACTGGCAGAGCGGCCACGGCAGCAGCGCACCCTATTTTGCGGAATACGCCCCTCTTCTGGGTGTGCGCGGCGGTGTGCGCGGGCATGCCGCCCGATTCGCCTTCGATAACTATTTTTGCGCGCCCGACGAGGATGATCCAGAACTCGAACATTATTTGCGCAGCCTTCTCGCCGCGGCCGAGGCGAATGGCCGGCTGCCTGTGCTGAAATTCTGCCGCAGCCTGGGGCGGGTGCGCTGGCTGGAAACGCGCTTCCCAGACATGCTCCACGCCGTGGTGCTGCGTGACCCGCTGGCACAGTGGCGTTCCGCGCGTGGGCAGATGGAGCGCGATGGCAATCGCTACTTCGTTCTCGCTCCTTTCGTCATCCTGGCGCGCAATGCGGAGCATCCGCTGCTGGCGGGCGCCGCCGAGCGGCTGGGTGTCCGCCTGCCCCCAAGACTGGGCCGCAGCCTCAAGCGAGATTTGGGCGTGACAAGGGACGCGTGCTGGCGACATGTCAGCCGCCTGGACTGGCAGGATCGCTTTCGCGGATTTCTGGCCTTGTGGATTGCCAGTGGCATCGCTTCCCTGCAAGGCACGGCGACGGTCATCGATGCCGACGGCCCGTCGCTGGGTACACCGCGCAATGCGGCCGAAGCTGCTCTGATCCAGACCATCGGCTTGCCGGTCAATTTGATGGAAGGTGCGGCGGGTGGTAGCGGCGGGGTGGAGCGTTGCGAACGCGGCTACGCGCGCGCGGCCAACGCCGCGCTCGGCTATTTGACCGACCAAGCGGCCGGGTTGGCGCCGGAGCGCATGGCCATTCTCGCGAGGAAACTCAGCGTCTTGACCGATTCAGGCCCTGCCGCCGGGCGGCGCGATGCGGTAAGGCCCGGTGCGTTGGCATATCTCGATGCCGCCGCTTATGTGACGTTGATGAGGGCGAGCTACCCTCTGCGTCGGGCGCATTTTTATCTTCGGCAATGGATGGATAACAGTCATTGGCGTTGAGCCGGACGCCATAACGGCACGAGATGTTTTCCCGGCCCTTCTCCGAAAAACCTGCCCCTACATACCTCCCGGGTAATTCGGGCCGCCACCGCCTTCCGGCGCGGACCAGTCAATGTTCTCCGTCGGATCCTTGATGTCGCAGGTTTTGCAATGCACGCAATTCTGCGCATTGATCTGCAGGCGTGGCGCGCCTTCCTCCACGCCGACCGCCTCATAGACACCAGCGGG
Source organism: uncultured Acetobacteraceae bacterium (assembly GCA_964252525.1). Taxonomy (GTDB): domain Bacteria; phylum Pseudomonadota; class Alphaproteobacteria; order Acetobacterales; family Acetobacteraceae; genus CAJCIS01. The sequence goes on along the minus strand of CAXUNZ010000007.1, from coordinate 36,340 downwards.
GCAGTACCGGCTTTCGGGGCTGCGGTATTCGTCCCAATTGACCGTCTTCCAACGCGCAGGATCGCGCAGGCGCAGATGGACCGGCTGATCCTCTTCATGATTGGTGTTGCTGATGAAAACGGAGGAGAGGCGGTCGAAGGTCAGCACGCCATCCGGCTTGGGGTAATCGATTTTGGGCGCGTCGGCCGCGGGCACCAGCGTTTCATTGTCCTTGTGCCGGTGCTTCATCGTCCAGGGTGAGCGGCCGCGAAACAGGTAGGTGTCGACGCCGGAATAGGCGAGAAAACCATAGAGCCCGTACTTGGAAAACGCCGGACGGAGATTGCGCACGTTCTTCAGTTCGGTGTAGAGCCAGCTTGCCTCGAATTTGGCGGGGTAGGCATCCAGCACAGGCGCGCGATCGCCGGCGAGGGCCTCGACCGCGGCCTCGGCCGCCAGCATTCCCGATTTCATGGCACAATGGGTGCCCTTGATCTTGGGCAGATTGAGGAAACCCGCGGAGTCGCCGATCAGCGCGCCACCCGCAAAAACCAGTTTTGGAATGGATTGAAAGCCGCCTTCTGACAAGGCGCGCGCGCCGTAGCTGATACGCCGGCCCCCTTCGAAATGCTTGCGCATATGCGGGTGCGTCTTGAGTCGCTGCATCTCATCGAACGGCGAAAGCCAGGGATTACTGTAGTCCAGCCCGATCACCATGCCGTAGGAGACCAGACCGTCACCAAAGTGATAGAGCCACGAGCCGGCATAGGTCTCCCGATCGGCGGGCCAGCCGACCGTGTGCATGATGAAGCCCGGCTTGTGGTTGGCGCGGGGAACTTCCCACAATTCCTTGATGCCCAGGCCATAGGTTTGCGGATCCACACCCTCGCGCAGGTTGAACTTTTGCATGAGCTGCTTGGACAGGCTGCCGCGGCAGCCCTCCCCGAACAGCGTGTAGGTGGCGCGCAACTCCATGCCCGGCTGATAATTGCCGCCACGCTCGCCCTGCCTGGTAACCCCCATATCCCCCGTGGCAACGCCCGCAACGCGCCCGTCCTCAATCAGCAATTCCGCCGCCGAAAAGCCGGGATAGATTTCAACGCCCAACTCTTCCGCCTGGGTGCCGAGCCAGCGCACGACATCGCCGAGGCTACAGATATAATTGCCATGATTCTTCATCTGCGGCGGCGTGATCGGGGATTTGAAGGCGCGCGTTTTTGTCAGGAAGACGAATTGGTCCTCCGTCGCGGGCGTGTTCATCGGACAGCCCCTCTCGCGCCAGTCGGGCATAAGCTCATCCATCGCGCGTGGCTCCACCACCGCGCCCGAGAGGATGTGCGCGCCGACCTCGCCGGCTTTTTCAACCACGCAGACCGAAATTTCGGGGGAAAGCTGCTTGACGCGGATTGCGGCCGCCAGGCCTGCCGGCCCAGCACCGACCACAACCACGTCGAACTCCATTGCCTCGCGATCGCTCATGCGCCCTGCTGTCCCTGAGGTGTGCTGCCCGTGATGCGATGTGCGTTAGCGGGCGCGTCGATGCTGAACAAGTGGGGCGCTCAGGTCGCCTGTGGAAGCGCCGGCGCTAGGAGGCAACCGGCAGTTCCGACGCACGGATGCTGCCATTCTGACCGGTGAAGAGAAGATCCTGGGCGGCGCGTTGCCTGGATGCCGCGCCAGGGCCGCGCAAAGCGCCGCCACCTTGTCCCTCAACGGCGTGTTGAACACGTCGCCCACCTGCGTCATGCCGCCTACGGACCATTGGCCCAGGCGGCGCTGCGTTGTTGCCCTGGCGCTCGCAACGAGCGGCGGCAATATTGGGTGCATGGACGCGCTGGCTGCTCTCCATCTGCAATTTGCCTGGGGCGCCGACGAGGCGTTGGAAGAGGCGCCCATCGACCGCAACCGAACGGCCCCAGCGGCCGCCCTACCGACACCACCGGTCCACTCGCCGCTTGCGCCGGCGCTCAAAGCCTCTTCCATCGAATTGGCGATCGCCAGCGCCGAGGCGGCACCAACGATCGAGGCGTTGCGATCGGCTCTGGCGAGTTTTGCCGCCTGTCCGCTCGCGGCCACGGCGACAAGCCTGGTCTTTGCGGATGGCAATCCAAGCGCAGGCGTGATTCTGGTCGATGATACGCCAGGCCCTGACGAGGATATTTCCGGCCGGCCCATGACAGGACCGGCGGGACAGCTGCTGGACCGCATGCTGGGTTCGATCGGGCTGGACCGCAGCTCGGTTCTGATCACCAACCTGATTCCGTGGCGGCCGCCAGGCGGCAGGCAGGCGACGGAGGCTGAGGTTGCGACCTGTCTGCCGTTCCTGCGCCGGCATCTGACCCTGCTGCGGCCGCGCCTGATTGTCAGTCTGGGCCAGGCTCCGACACGCGCACTCGGTGGCAGCGAGGCTTCTATCCGCCGGTTGCGAGGCAAATGGCAGGTCATTGCGCTGCCTGGCCTGCCGGACACCGTGCCCATGTTGCCGATGATGCATCCTTCGGCGCTGCTTCGAACCCCGGCCGCGAAGAAGGAGGCTTGGGCTGACCTTCTCGTGCTGCAGCAGCGGCTTAAGCGCGAGTAACAAAGGCCGAAACCTGAAGGGAGTGTGCCCGGCGGGTACACGCTCAGCCCATCACTGGTCTATGCGGTCGCGCGCGTGGAACCTGCCTTTACCGCACATGCCGTGTCCTCTGCCGGTGCGCGGGAACTGATGCAGCCGCGCCCCGACTCGGCGGCACTGGTCTCAGGACGCGCAGCGCCGCGTTGCTCGATCCGGGGACCAATCTGCGCCTAGGTCAGCGGCTCCTGACCTATCTCAGCGGCCCAAAGCCTTGCAGGACAATCTGCTGCGCGTGCTTGTTGCCTCTTAACGCCGGCGCCGGTGTTCCGCGCTGAAATGGGGCGTTGGCGAGGGAGACCCATTGCTGTTCATCGAAATCCTGCCCGTCGATGAGACACGCCATTACGTCCGGTCGGCGTTGACCTATATGGGCGTCTATGCGGCCTGCTTCGGCGCGCCGAGCTCGGCGTTGGCCGCCCTGGCGGCGGGCGCATGGCCGACGTTTTCGGACAAGGGGCAGCACTGAAGAAAAGCAATGGCCGACATCGACGAAAGCCGCCCGTTCCTGCCCGTGCGCATCGCCGTCCTGACGGTTTCCGACACGCGCAATGCCGCCACCGACACCTCTGGCGACACATTGGCAGCGCGGATTGTGGCGGCGGGACACATCCTGGCTGACCGCACCATCATACCCGATGACGTGCCCGCACTGACGGCGCAGTTACGCGCCTGGATTGCCCGCCCTGACATAGACGTGGTGATCACCACAGGCGGCACCGGCGTAACGGGCAGGGACGTGACTCCCGAAGCCTTCGCCGCGGTCCTGGAAAAGACGATCGAAGGCTTTGGCGAGCTGTTTCGTATGCTGAGTTACGCCAAGATCGGCACCAGCGCCATGCAGTCACGCGCGCTTGGTGGCGTCGCGGGCGGAACGTATCTGTTTGCACTGCCCGGCAGCACCGGCGCCGTGCGCGATGGCTGGGATGGCATCTTGCGCTGGCAACTGGATGCCCGCCACAGACCCTGCAATCTGGCCGAGTTGATGCCGCGCCTTCGCGAGGCTCTGCCGCCCTGAGATTGCCCCACTCTCGCCCAACGTTGAACATCCAGCGTTGCCAGATCTTCGTTGCTGAGGAGCGGAACCGGTGACTGAGCGATCACGTTTCAGCAATCCGTGAGCAGGCTTCGTCAGCTCAACCCCGCTTAGGACATAAGCTCATGCGTTCCCTCTATCTGATCATCCCCCTGGCCGTTGCCCTTGGGGCATCGACCGTACCGCTCGTGGCCCAAGCGCAGATCGCTTTGGACGTTTCCATCACCACCCCACCGCCCGAACTGCCGGTGTATGACCAGCCGCCCCTGCCCGCGCCCGGCTACATATTCACGCCAGGTTACTGGGCCTATGGCTATTCCGGCTATTACTGGGTGCCGGGCACGTGGGTGGAACCGCCCGAGCCAGGTCTTCTGTGGACGCCCGGCTATTGGGGCTGGAACGCAGGGCGCTACATCTTCAATGCCGGCTACTGGGGTCCGACCGTCGGCTACTATGGCGGCATAAATTATGGCTTCGGTTATGGCGGCGTGGGCTTCGAAGGTGGCTACTGGCGAGGTGGGTCCTTCTTCTACAACGGCCGGGTCAACAATTTTGGCGGCGTGCACGTTACGAACGTTTTCGAACGCAATGTCACCAACGTGACCGTGAATCGCTACAGCTTCAACGGTCCAAATGGCGTCACGCGGCAAGCGTCACCCGCTGAACTCGCGGCGGCGCGCGCACCGCATGTGCCACCGACGGCAGTGCAGACGCAGCATGTCCAAGCGGCGCAACAGAATCCGTCGCTTCGCGCCTCCGTCAATCACGGCAGCCCGGCTGTTCTGGCAACGCCTCGGCCGGCAGCCTCGAGTGGCGCAAATCCGCGTCCCGGAATGCAGGCGCCCAGTCCGCATGCCGTAAGCAGAAGCGTCCCCGTGGCACGGCCTTACAGCGCGTCACCTCACCCGACCACACCCGGCGTCGGATCAGTGAGAGGCACGACTCGCCCAATGTCCTATGCGCCTGCACGGACGGCCACTCCCGCTCCAATGCCGCACATGGCAGCGTCTGGCCAAGGGGTCCCAGGAATGGCGCCGCGGCCGCCCGCACCGGCGGCTCGGCCCATGGCGGCTCCGGCGCCCCGGCCTGCGGCCGCGCCGCGAGAGGAGAAGCCAAAGCGCTGATGAGCTTCACGCGCCCGGAGCCTTGGTGTTCTGGGCGCGTCTTGCTGTAGAGCATGGCGTTTTGGCGTGGCGCGTGCTTTGTCTGGCAGGCGCGCAAAACGGCGCCCGTTCCTTCGTAAGGATGACTCAGGATGCGTAGCTGTCACGTTCTTGTTGCTGCTATGACGCTGCTCGCCGCGCAGGCCTTCGCACAGCCTGTTGCGCCCATAGGCGCAGGTCCTGGGGCCTCCGCCCAGGCCGCGCAGACTGACGCCGGCATGGCGCATCACGACCAGGCAGTGGCACGCCATGCTGCCCGCACTGGGCACCCGCGCCGCGCCGCCGCCGCCGCCCACGCCGCGCGCGCCGCGTCTAACGCAGCCGCAGTGAATTCGGCCAACGCTGGCATGGTGCCCCGCTGATAGGCCGCATGCTACGCAAAGCGTGACCTACGGGCGCCAATTCGCCCTGCCCTTTCCGCAGGGTGACACATACCGGGCTGATACGTTTATTCAGGGTCAGTCAAATGCCACCGCATTGGCCTGGCTCGATCGGCCGGCGGCCTGGCCCACCTTGAGGCTGGCCGTGCATGGAGAGGAAGGAGTGGGTAAAACCCATCTCCTCCATGTCTTTGCGCAGCGACACGAAGCGGCGTTTCTACCCGCGGACGCCATGCGGGCTTTCATGCCTCTACCCGATGCACCTGCTTTGGCAATCGATGATGCCGATACGATTTCCGACGCGCGGGCGCTGCTGCATGTCCTGAACACCGCCGCCGAGCGGCAAATGCCCGTTCTGCTCTCCGGTCGCTGCGCACCGGCCTACTGGGCGGTGGGATTGCCCGACCTGGCCAGCCGTCTGCGCGCGGTGAATGCTGTTGCGTTGCGCGCGCCGGATGATGCGTTGCTGGCTGGATTGCTGGCGCAAGTGCTGGCCGAGCGACAGCTTTGTGTGTCCGAACGGGTGCAGGCATATTTGCTCGATCATCTGCCACGGACGGCATCGGCGCTGCATGAGGCGGCGGCGCGATTGGATAGGCTTTCTCTGGCCAACGGCAAGCCGGTGACACGCGCACTGGCGGCCATGGCCATCGGCGCTACGCCCGTGACCCAGGATGAGCCGATGGCTGATTGTGATTTGTTGAGCCTCGTTCACTCTGAATGAACAAGCCGCTGCCGCAGGAAGCATTGACGGTCATCGTCGTTGGCGCCTCTTCCGGCATTGGACGCTGCACGGCCACGCTGTTTGCGCAGAGGGGCTGGCGCGTCGGCCTGATTGCCCGCGGTGCGGCGGGCCTGGCCGCGGTACAGAAGGAGATTGCCGAGGCGGGTGGCCGCGCCTGCCTTGCCATGGCTGACGTATGCGAAGAGGCGGAGCTGGAAGCCGCGGCGGCGGATATCGAGCGCACGCTCGGACCTTGCGCCGCCTGGATCAACTGCGCCGGCAATGGCGTCTATGGCAGGTTTATTGACGTGCCGGCGGGCGAGTTCGACCGTGTGACGGATGTGACTTACCGTGGGACGGTCAATGGCACCCGCGTGGCGCTCCGCCGTATGATGCCGCGCGACCGCGGCACGATCGTCAATGTGTGCTCGGCCATTGCCTATCACGGCCTGCCGCTCTTGACATCCTACTCCGGCGCCAAGGCTGCCGTGCGCGGTTTTACCGACGGCGTACGTGCCGAACTGGCGCACGAGGCGAGTGGCGTGCACGTCACGATCGTCTTTCCGCCTGCGGTCAACACGCCCTTCTTCAGCCACGCCGTCACCCACATGAAACGGCCGCCTCGACCGGCCAAGCCGGTCTATCAGCCTGACATCGTGGCGAGAGGCATTTTCCGCGCCGCGACGTGCGGGCAGCGCGAGGTGCGCGTGGGCGCAATCACAACTTTGTTCGATCTCGGCAACCGGGTGGCACCTGGCCTGGTGGAGCGCGCCATCGGCCGCCTTGGCTATGACGGCCAGGAGACAGACAACGCGCGCGCCGCGGCATTGCGCGAGCCGACGCTTTTTGCACCGTCTGCGCAAGCTTCCGGCGCGAGGGGACCGTTCGACGACGAGGCTCGCGGCCTGCCCGTACTGGATTGGCTCGGCTCTGTCCCGAGCTGGCTTATTGTCGGGGCTCTGCTGTTATGCGGCACGCTCCCGTTTTGGCACTCGTGGTGAGTGGTGCCTTCGGCTGCGCCACGCCAGAGATCCAGGACGATTGCCCACGGAAACCAGGCCAGTGCGCGAAAATAACGAGTGCCGAGGCGTGCCGGCTCCTGCGTGCATCGCCAAGCCCATTCAAGTCCAAGCTGGCGCCAGACGATAGGCGCACGACGCGTCAATCCCAGCTCCACGCGCAGCGCCTGACCGACACAAATGGCCCAGCATTTCGGCAAGTGATTCTGGTGTACGAACACTTCGCTGACGGGCGCACCCAGCGTCATGATCAGGATGTGCGGTTCGAAGGCGCAAACCCTTTCTGAAATTAATCGTTGCGCGGCGAGGTCTTCCGCGAGATTGCGGGGCGCCACCTCCATCGCCCATTGCGCCGAAAGATTGCGTGCCCTGAGCCAGCTTGTCAGAGCCGCGGCGGTGGCGGCACTTTCGACGACGGCGAAGACGCGCCGCGACGCCAACGCCTGTCGCGAAAGAAGGGCGTGTAATATGTCGCAGCCGGTCGCGCGGCGCGCGGGAGCTGCACCGCGGGCGAACGCATAAAACGCCACGGGCCAGCCATCGGCGCAAACGGTATCGGCGCTGAGGCAGGCTTGGCGGAAATCGCCGCGGGCGCCGAGCAGGCGCACGTGATCCAGGTTTGGCGTGACGACGAGTCTTGTTGCTTGGGCCGATTGACTGACAAGACGCGCCGCAATATCTTCCGCGCGTCTTTGCGTGAATGCCAGGCCAAAGGCACGGCTGATCTCCTGCGGCCAACGGTTGAACAAAGCCAGGTAGCTTGCCGCGGCCTTTTGCACGGTGAAATCCATCGCCCTGGCATGGAGGTCCGAGGCTGAGAAGCGCGCCCTTATGTCGCAGGCCATCGACGCGGCCAGCGCATTGGCGTCACCGACCTTGACCAGAATGCCGTAGCGCCCGTCTGCCAGTATCTCGGCGGGACCATAGGGACAATCGGTTGCGATGACCGGGGTACCGCAAGCCAGCGCCTCGACAATGACATTGGCAAAGCCTTCGTAGCGCGATGTCAGCACCAGCGCATGGGCGTGGGCGATCCAGGCTCGCGGGTCATGTACAAAGCCGGCGAAATGGACATACTCAGCCACGCCCGCTTGTGCCGCCGCGCAAACCATCTCTTCACGTAAAGGACCATCCCCGAGTACAACTAGACGCGCGGCATGGCGCGATGCATGGCACGCAAAAGCGGCAAGCAGTGTCAGAGGGTCTTTTTGTGCAACAAGCCGTCCGACAAAGACGAAAACCGGTATTTCGGTGTTCGTGAACCAGGGGTGAGGAGATGGGCCAACTGGCCGCAAGGCGCCAGACTCGACCACCGGGTTCGAAATGACCTCGATGGCCCGGCGGGGCAGGTGCGCCGTTGAAGTAAGATCATCGGCAACGCCGCGCGAGACGGCGACGATGGCGTCCGCGCGTCCGGCGAACAACCGGTAGAGAACGGGAATGACACGATACTTCCAGCCTAGCCGCACCTCTTGTGAGAGAGCGTTGTGCTGGCAGATGACGAGCCTGGTGCGCGTTCCCGACAAGCCACACGCGCACAAAGCTGCGATGTTGTTGTGATCCAGGCTGCTCATCAGGACATGCGGCCTGAGCGCACGAATATGCCGGATCAATCCAGGAATGGCCCATAGCAGCCTCCGGCTCTGAAGATCGAAGACCTCCACGCCCGGCGGCACGTGAGTCAGAAGGGGCCCGGAGGCCCGGACCACAACAATGGAGACTTCGCACTGCGCACATACCAGGGCAGCAGCCAATGCGAGCCGCATCTTCTCCACGCCTCCACCGGCGAAGTCATGCATGAAGAGTGCTACTTTCATCTTCTCTTGCATCAGAGGCCACCTGTGGTGATTCGCATTGGCGGTCGGGCGAGTGCCGGGCTTGCCGAAATGACGCAAGCCACGAGCGTGACCAACAAGGTGGACTTGCGGCCGAGCGAGTTGCTGGCTGATGCGACGGCGGTGAATGTCACGATCATCAGGCGGCCACGTGAATCAGCCAGGCGCCAGAGCCACCACAACAATGCGGCGAAGCTCGCGACGAACACCGGAAAGACCAGAATACCGAGAGCTAGCAACGTAAAGAGCCAGAAGTTTTCAATGACCGCTACGCGCGATGACAAACGAAGGGGTTCGATCATCGCGAGAAGATCTGTGCGCGCGCAGCCGAAGACGAAATCCTGCCAGCGCAGTTGCTTGAGTATACCGAATTGATTGAATCTGACCTGGGCACTGTCATCCCAGTACAAGTGTGCGCTCAGCCTGCTGCCCAGATCCTGGCCTGACGCGGCGGCCGCTAGGACAATGACGCCGATTGGTACCGATACGCAAAGCGCAACGTCTTGCAGGGTCAGCTCGCGCCCAAGTAGCTTTGTGCCGGCGCGCAACATCGCACACGAAGCGAACGCAAACAGAGCCGCCGCGAGCGGCGTTCTTTCACCGAACACCAGAAGCGCGTAGGCCATCAGTCCCAGGTACACCCATCGCTTTAGGCTTGGTGCCGCGTGCCGCGTGGTGAGCCACAAACCCAGCATCGTTGCCGTGGCGCCACTCAATGCGTGATCATAGAGGGCGGTGGGCCGGAACTCCTTGTCATAATCGTTGCCCTGCAAGGGAACGGGCACAAGATGGCGTTCGGTGAGCGCCTCCGTCAATGCGATCGTAGCGTTGAGCACAAGAAGAGATTGCACAAGCGTCTTCAACTGAAGCTGCCGCGCCGGCGTGATGTCGTGCAGTAACAATGCCAGCATACCGGCAGGCATAAACGTGTCGAGAAACACGATCACGTTCCCCGATCCGTTCGTGGCGCAGGTGTAGGTTGCACAAAAAAGCATGCCGCTAAGAAACAGGTAAATGCTTCGGTTCATGGCCACAAAACGGTGCATAGCGTGCCGCTCATGGATGTGGCTGCTGAACTTTAGCAACCCGGACAGGATGACGGCGTATGTGCCGGGGTGGAGCTTTTCGCAGATGGTGCCGCCATCGCTGATGTAGGCAATGCCCGCGTTTGTGAGCAGGTTCCCGCTGACGGTAAATTCCAACGCTACCGCGGTCAGCGCAAGATACCAGCTCAAACACCTGGCATACCCGCCCTTCATTCGGCGCATTTTCGCATGTTGACAGAAAGCGTTTCGGTCGCCTGAACTCCTGGCAAACAAGGGGTCATACAGTGCGGCGAAGACATTTTCTTGCAGCCATGCCCGCGACGGTGGTGAGCGGGGCGTTCGATGCCGGTTGCGCTGAACAACCATCCCTGCGGCAAGCGGCTGCGGCGCACAATATCTGCTTTGGCAGTCAGATCACGCTCCGGGACATTGCGGGCGACCCCGATTACGCGGAACTGATTGCCCGCGAGTGCGCGATCATCACACCAGGCCTTGAAGCCAAATGGGCGTACACGGAGCCAAGCGAGGGTAACTTCACGTTCGAAGCGATGGACAGGCTTTACGCTTTTGCCAAAAGCCGCGGCCTGAGGCTCCACATGCATAATCTGATCTGGTCGGTCGGCTTGCCGCGCTGGACCATTTCCGCAATAGAGGAAGGGCGCGAGGCGGCGATCATGGCGCGCCATATTTCGACGCTGATGAGCCGTTACCAGGACAGCGTCGACTCCTGGGACGTCATCAACGAACCGGCTGATCCGCGTTGGCCAAGTGGACCGGAGGGTCTTTGCACCACCCCGTGGCGCAACGGACTGGGGCCCGCATACCTGCAATATGCGTTGCGCGATGCCGCGGTTGCAAACCCGCGCGTCCGGCTGATGATCAATGATGACGATTTGGAATACGTGGGCACGGACCGGGACCGCAAACGCGGAATCTACCTCAAGTTGATTGAGTCCTTGAGACGCGAGGGCGTGCCGCTTGGCGGATTTGGCTTGGAAGCCCACCTGAAGCCCTGGCGGGATTTTGCCGAGCAGCCCTACAGGGATTTTCTGCGTGGCCTCGCGGATCTGGGTTTGGTGATGTATATAACCGAGCTTGATGTCTGCGACCGCAATTTCCCCGCCGACGTTGCCGAACGCGACCGCTTGGTGGCAGCAACGGCCAAGCGGTATCTTGATATGGCACTCGATGAGCCGGCAATTTGCGCCGTCATCACTTGGGGTCTGAGCGATCGAACGACATGGATGCTGCACGACGCGGCGGGCCAGAGAACCGACAGGCTTGCACCGCGTCCGCTGCCCTTTGACGCTCAGCTGGCGCCTAAGCCGATGCGGGCCGCCATGATGTCGGCGTTTCGTCATGCACGGGACCGCGCAAGCCTGCTGCACAAAATCTAGGTGCATGAAGTCAGTCACCACCGGACGGCAACGAATGCGTCTTCGAGAACTGAACCGATAATCTTTCCGCCCGCGCGGGTGATGTGCAGGCTGGTCTGTCGAATGGCGGCATGGCTGCTAGACCCGGCCCGAACCACAAGGATCGTGCCAAAGCAGAGCGGAGCAAGTGCGGCAGCCGATGGGTCGTCCAACAATGCGTGACAGTCGATGGCTGCAAATCTGAACGGGGAGATAATATCTGTCAGGCGACTTCGAGTCTCGCCCGTAAACGACAAAGCTTGTGCGTCCAGGTAATGATGATACAGGCCCGCGGTGAAACTGTCCGGCAGTGGTTGCTGTGCGTCCACCGGAGAAATGCCCCCGGTGGGATCATCGGGCGAGACCGCGAGGAGCAGTGTTCGCCCAAGGCGTGTCGCTGCCGCCTTGGCGGTGGCTGCGGCCACGGAGCTTGTTTGCGCATGATGGCCACAAGCCACAAATTGTATGCAGGGCTTTGATCCTGCGGGCACTCTCGATATGATTTGCGAAAGTAGGGTCATGACACATGATTGCGCCGGATATGGTCTTACCGATGCGCTCGGACGCTCTCCGCCTGTTTGCCTTTTCTCTGCCTCGGACGCCGCCCTCGTATCCGCGCGGCCCGCGCTGATGATGGCATCGACCGCCGAGGACCGCCTTGCGTGGTAAGTCAAAACGCGTTCTCCCGCGAGAGAACCGCGCGTGGTGTCAGAGCTAGTATCTTCAGGTCCAGCCAAATCGACCAGTTATCCACATAATATCGGTCGAATTCCACGCGGCGTCGCAACTTATCCGGCGTGTCGGCTGCGCCGCGAAGTCCGTGTACTTGTGCCCATCCCGTCAGCCCCGGCTTTACCCGTTGGCGTTGAACGTAATCCGCGACAGGCCCGCACGTCATTCGCTCCCGCGCGTGCATGAAATCGGCATGGGGGCGCGGCCCCACGAGGGACATATCGCCGATCAGGACATTCCATAGCTGCGGGAGTTCATCCAGGCTCGTGCGGCGGAGAAAGGAACCCACCCTTGTGCAACGGGGATCTTCGCGCCTTGTTTGGTAATGAACGTGTTGCCCAGGCGCATGGCGCATGCTGCGGAACTTGTAGACGGTGAACAATTGGCCGCACCATCCATTCCGCCGCTGCCTGAAAATGATGGGACCACCGGTCTCAAGCAGGATGGCAAGCGCTATGCCGAGCAAGATCGGCATCAATAGCAGAAGGAGCAGAAGCGCCCCGAGACGGTCGACCATCATTTTCACCAGCATGTCGCGCTTGCTCATGGGCCGATCCGTCACCAGCGTCATTGCCACGCCGCCCAACATGATCGTCTGCGATCTCTCGGACAAAGCCATCACCGGATTTGCGGTGCAGACTGCCACGCGAATGGGCGCGACCTTCAGGCAGTCGACAAGCCCTCCAACGATGTCTGGAGATTCATTGGTTCCTGCGGCAAGGACGACCATGCCAATGGCGCCGTCTCGCGCCAGTGACACCACATTGCTTAGCGCTTCGGCCAGTTGCCTTGCGTCGGTTTCCGCACGGTCAATGATGTTGACGATGCGGGCGCTGCCTGAGAGTTGCGCAACCAGTTCGCCCAGCCCGTCACGCGTGCCGATGAGCGCGATGGATTCACGTCGGCGTAGAGCGGCGAAGTCATGCCGTCTGAAAACGAGCAAGGCAACGCGGGAGAGGCACATCCACACAAGGAACAGGATGGCCCAAACCAGAAGCCACAGGCGGGCTAGATCCTCTAGAGTGCCCGTGACCATGCCGACGCCCAGCAGAAGCGTCCCCGCACACGCGGCACGGCCGAGAACGCCCAGAATCGCGGCGCCAATGTTGCACCATGTACCATCCTGCGTTTGAGGATCGAACCTGGCGACGACCAGGGCGCCTATGACACTGACGAGTATCAACTCTCGCCAGATCATCATGCCGACTGGTGTGATGGTTCCGGAGCGCCCTACGATGCAGGCATACAAGTAAACGGAACAGTATCCGAAGATTGTGCCGGCGACTATATCGCCGACCAGGATAGCGTCCCTGGTGGTGGAGGAGTCATAGGTCTTCGGCGCAGTCGAGTTTGCGGGTAGGTCCGTGCACCATTTCATTGCGCGCCCCTTGATGCCCCGGTCAATTCTCCGTCATTAGGACCTTAAGTTTCGAGCAACCTAGACACAACCTATGGTTTAGTAAACATTTTCGTGAGGCTGTTGCTGTGTGGCGGGGTAGACACGTGCGTCAGAAGCCGGTCACGCCCCTCCTCACCAGCCATCGTTTCGCTACGATCGCTTGGGGCGCATGGTACATCCCCGCCACATCACGTTGTTGACCGTCTAGACGCCGTCGCTCTTCGCACCAACACGAGCGGCCAAAGAGGCGGCCATGAACGGGTCCAGATCGCCATCCAGGACCGCGGCAGGATTGCCGGTCTCCACCCCTGTCCTCAGATCCTTGACCATCTGATAGGGTGCCAGAACGTAACTGCGGATTTGATGCCCCCAGCCTATATCCGTCTTGTTCGCCTCGACCTCGGCCGACACCGCCTCGCGCCGCTTGAGCTCAGCTTCATACATCTTGGCCCTGAGCATCTGCATGGCCGTGGCGCGGTTGCGGTGCTGGGACCGGTCGGTCTGGCAGGCCACGATGATGCCGGTTGGAATGTGCGTGATGCGAATGGCGCTTTCAGTCTTGTTGACGTGCTGTCCGCCGGCGCCTGAAGCGCGGAATGTATCGACCTTGAGGTCGGCTTCGCGCACCTCAATTTCGATCGTGTCGTCGACGACCGGATAGACCCAGATGCTGGCAAAACTTGTCTGGCGGCGAGCGTTCGCATCAAAGGGGCTGATGCGCACCAGCCGGTGCACGCCATTTTCCGTCTTCAGCCAGCCATATGCGTCCGGACCTGACACCTGTAGCGTCGCCGATTTGATGCCCGCCTGCTCCCCATCGCTTTGCTCGAGGAGTTCGACCTTGTAGCCATGCTGCTCGGACCAGCGCAGATACATGCGCATGAGCATCTCGGCCCAGTCCTGCGCCTCGGTGCCGCCGGCGCCGGCATTGACCTCGAGATAGGCATCCCGCCCGTCGGCCTCGCCGCTCAACAGGCTTTCAACTTCGCGCCGCTTGGCGTCCGCCGCCAGCGTGCGCAAGGCGTTCGCGGCATCGGCAACCATGGAGGCCTCGCCCTCCGCCTCGGCAAGCGCGGTCAACTCGACGGCGTCACGCACGTCGCTCTCTAGCTTGACTAGACCTTCGGTTTGCGCGGCGAGGCGGTTCCGTTCGCGCATGATCTTCTGCGCGGCTTCGGCGTCATTCCATAAAGACGGATCCTCGACCTGCGCGTTCAGCTCAGCGAGACGACCGACGGCGGTATCCCAGTCAAAGATGCCTCCTCAGCAGCGCAATGGACTGCTTGATCTGGTCGTGGAGGAGGTCGGTCTCAGCGGACATGGTCAGCTCTGGCGAGGCAGGGCGGGGTCAATACAAGCCGCCTACGCCCGAGTCCACCCCGGTTCCGCTTCCGGCACCGGGCGCGGCCGCCTGGTCTTGCTGGCCGCCCGGTACGGCATCCATCATGGAAACGGTGCCGCTTGCGGCGGCTGCCGGCGCATCGGTGCCGCCGATACCGCCATCGCCGGGAGTCTGATCGGGCTTGAAGGCGTCGATGCACTCATGTGCGCCGCATCCCCACCGGTTGAGCGTAACCCCGTCCGGGACGCGAAAATCGTGCGCAGGCGTTTGCGCCAGCGCCGCATCCATGAACTCACGCCAGATCGGACCGGCAACGGCGGCCCCCGTCTGCTTATCGCCCAAGGTCTGCGGGTTGTCGTATCCGACCCAGACGACCGTGACGAGGTCCGGCGTAAAGCCCGCGAACCAGGCGTCATTAAAATCCTGGCTGGTACCGGTTTTGCCGGCAACGGGACGGTCCATGTTGCCGGCGACCGGCTTGCCGGTGCCATTTGCCATCACACCTTGCATCATCTTGACCAACTGGATGGCGTCAGCTGGATCAGCCCCTTGCTGACGCGGATCATACAAGGCGGGCGGCGAGGCGGGATCGGGCGCTTGCGCCAGCACGATGCTCGATGGCCGCCACAGGACGGCACCGTCGCGATCCTGCACGCTGTCGATCAGGCTTGCGGTCACTTGCCGACCGCCCTCGGCAAACGTGGCGTAGGCGCCGGCTTCGCGCAGGACGGTCGTCTCAACCGCTCCGAGGGAAGCCGGAAGCACGCGCGGCATGGAATCGACCAAATGGTAGAAAATGGCTGTCTTAGCCACGGCATCCATGCCGACATGTGAAGCTACCCGCACCGTGACCAGATTAAGCGATTGTTCAAGCGCCACGTGAAGGGGCGTCGGTCCACCGAAATTCATTTCGTAGTTGTTGGGGCGCCAATCTCCAAGGACGAAAGGCTCGTCCAGGAAGCGCGCGCTCGGCGAAATCCCTTTTTCCATTGCAGTGAGATAGACGAAGGGCTTGAACGAACTGCCCGGCTGGCGCAGCGCCTGTGTCGCACGATTGAATTGGCCGGCCGCACCGCTCCAGCCACCCGACATGGCCAGCACCCGGCCGGTCTGCGGGTCGAGCGAGACAAGCGCGCCCTCAACGGCAGGAATCTGACGGAGCGCGACCCTGCCCTCATCGGCCAGAGCTTCCATCATGACGGTATCGCCCACGACGGCGACATCGGCCATCCGCCTTATGGCACCGCCGAATTCACCGTTGGCCTTGGCGAGGTGGGACCAGCCGACATCGGAGAGGCGGATCTGGCTGATGGTGGGCTGCGGTGACTGAGACGGATTGCGGTCATCCAACCAGCCCAGCTTGGCGTGCGAACCCGATTCCTCGAGCACGACAGCGAGGTGCCAGGTCGGCAGCATGCCGGAAGGCGCCTTGCTATCCGCGAGCCTGGCTGCCCAATCCATGTTCAAACCGACATTGCCGGCGATGTGGCCGGCCGGACCGCGCCAGCCGCCATGCGAGCGGTCATAGGCCATCAAGCCGTGGCGCAAGGCTTGATCGGCCCGCAACTGCAGGTTGGGATCAAGACTCGTGTGAACGACCAGGCCACCTTGCAGGGCCTGATCCTGTCCGAAGCGCTCGATCAACTGCCGCTTGACATCGCCGGCAAACCACTCCGACCCCGTCACGATCGCCGGACGCCTATAAGCGTCCGGTCCCAGGGATTCGACGCGCGCGGCGCGACCCTGCTCGGCCGAAATGGCGCCGGTTTCAACCATGCGATCTATAACCCAGTCGCGGCGCTCGCGCGCAGCTTGGGGTTCGCGGAACGGATTGTAATTCGTTGGTGATTTCGGCAGCGCCGCCAGGGTGGCGGCTTGCGCCGGCGTGAGCTGATCGAGCGACGTGTTGAAATAGGCCTGCGCGGCGGCGGCCACCCCGTAGCTGCCTTGGCCAAGATAAATCTGGTTGAGGTACAACTCGAGAATGCGTTCCTTTGTCAGAACGCGCTCCAGCCGCAACGCAAGCAGGGCTTCCTTCATCTTGCGTTTGAAAGAAAGATCGTTCGATGCCAGCAGCATGTTTCGCGCGACCTGTTGGGTGATCGTCGATGCCCCAACGGGACGGCGGCTTTCGCCCAGGCGCTGCAAATCGGTCACCGCGGCACGCGCGATCGCCATGGGATCAACGCCGCGGTGCTGGTAGAAGCTTTTGTCCTCGGCGGCGATGAACGCTTTCTTGACGAGATCGGGGATAGCGGAGAAGGGCACGAATATCCGCCGTTCCTGCGCCAATTCCGCGATCAGGCGATCGTCGCCGGCATAGACGCGGCTGACGACAGGCGGCTGGTAGGTGCGCAGCCCGTCCAGCGAAGGCAGGTCGGCCGAATACTCTTCAATGACGGTATAGGCGACTACGGCGCCCGCGCCGGCGCCCACAAAACCGATGATCGTGATGACGGCAAAAGTTCCCCGCACCGCGGCGAGGAACCTGCTGTGCTGGCGCGTGGCGCGTGGCGCGTGTGCCGGGGTGGACGTCCCGAGGCGGTCTTCAGGGGAAGGCATGCAAACAACCTCGGGTAGATCAGAAGCCGGTTGCTGGATGCCTCAGCAGCCCGGCTGGAGGTCAGCCCGTGATGCCGCTGAGCTGGCTCTGCGATGAAAAGAAGCGGTCGATGGCACGATGAAGTGCCATGGCGATTGTCTCACGATGGCGTTTCTGGCGCAACGCCGCCTCATCATGCGGATTGGACATGAAGCCCATTTCGACGAGAACGCTGGGAATCTCGGCGGCTTTGAGCACGGCAAAGGCGGCGTACCGCGCAGGGTTGTCCAGCAAGGGCACATCCTCGCCCAGACTGGAGACGACGCTTTTCTGTAAATGAGCCGAACCCACGCGCGTTTCGTGCCGCACCAGGCTGGCAAGGATCTGCGCCACGTGGGGCGAAAGGCCGGGATCTCCCGCGCCGCCGAAGCGGTCGACGCTGTTTTCGCGCGCGGCAAGGAAAGCTGTTTGCGCGTCGGAGGCGCTCGTGGCCAAGGTATAGACGCTGGCACCGCAAACGGCGGGATCGTTCAGCGCATCGGCGTGGATGGAGACGAACAGGCAGGCGCCACGGACTTCGGCAAGTTCCACTCGGTCGTCCAGCGGGATGAAGTCGTCGGTCTGGCGGGTCATGCCGACCTGGTAGCGGCCGCCGGCAAGCAATTTGTGCTGCAGGTCCTGGGCGACAGCCAGCGCCACGTGCTTTTCGTAGGTGCCGGAGACGCCGATGGCGCCAGGGTCCTTACCGCCATGGCCGGGATCGATCATGACGAAGGCGGCCGGGCTGGCGTGTCTGTGCGCGTTGCGCGCCGGTCTTGGAATTGACTCCGCTTGAGCCGCGGCGGGCAGCAGCAGTGCTGCGCCAAGTCCACGGCCAAGCAACAAACGGCGAGTAAAGGGCGGATCGCTCCTCATGCCGCTGCTTAGCATGAAACATGCAGAAGTTGCGGTTAGACTTTGATTAATCGTCGTTCATCTGGTGACTGGCCAGTCGGACAAGGGGACGGTTTGGATGCCCGTCATCGTCCAGGCAGCGCGCTGCCATCTAAGGGGCTCCGGGCGGATGGCACATCTCCCCCAGCCTTGCATTGGTCGCGCCGAGCGCCCTTGCAGTGCCACCGGCTTTCGGTCACATGGAACAATGCGAGGGTATGTGTGTGCTCACGCCCCGCGTTGCGCCCTTCCGAGCAGGCTGGACGCCCCGATCCCTGCCCCGGGCAACGCTCCGGGCGCATGACACCAGAGGCCATGGTAGAACACATACCGACCCCACGCCTGGATTGCCCGACCGCGTTGCGGCAGGCCGCCCGCGAGGCGCGCGTGAACGCCAGGCTTGAGACCAACCCTTATTTTGCCCATCAGGCAGCGCCGCCCACGGGCCGCCGCGCAGCCATCGGGCCTCGGAGTTTATGGCTTTATGACCAAGCGTATGCTCATCGATGCCACCCACGCGGAAGAAACCCGCGTTGTGGTGCTGGATGGTAACCGACTCGAGGATTTCGATGTCGAAACCGCTTCCCGACGGCAGCTAAAGGGAAACATCTATCTCGCCAAGGTCGTCCGGGTCGAACCCAGCCTACAGGCCGCCTTTGTCGAATATGGCGGCAACCGCCACGGCTTCCTGGCTTTCGGCGAAATTCATCCCGACTACTACCAGATTCCCGTGGCTGATCGGCAGCGACTCCTGCAGTTGCAGGAAGACGAAGCGCGGGCGGCCGAGCAAGAGGATGACGAGGATGAGCAGGCGGCCGCGCCTGAAGCAGCCGCGCTGAACCAGTCCTCCGACCTGCTCTACGCCGAACAGGTTGCGGAGGACGTCCCCGCGCCGCCAGTCGAGACGGCACAGGACGAGCAGGGCGAGGCATCTGCGGTGGAATTCGATGCCGCCGGTCCGGCAAAATCTGGCCGAAGCACCCTTGGGTTCCGAGGCCGCCCCAAGTGGCTTGCAGGATTTTCCGCAGGAATGCGAACCATCGGTGCAGGAACCTGCACCCGGCGAAGAGCTGAGCGGTAGCCGCGTCCAGCAGGTGCAGGAAGAACCGGCGGCCCCGCCGGAGACGATCGGCGGAGAGAACGAACATATCGACGAACCGCGCGAAGCGCGCGCGCCTTCGCGCTATCTGCGCAACTACAAGATACAGGAAGTCATTCGCCGTCGGCAGATACTGCTCATCCAAGTCGTCAAGGAGGAGCGCGGCACGAAGGGTGCCGCCCTGACCACCTACATTTCGCTGGCAGGGCGTTTTTGCGTGCTGATGCCCAATTCTCCGAGAGGCGGCGGCATTTCGCGCAAGATCACCTCGGCGGCCGATCGCCGGCGCCTCAAGGAGGTGACGGCCGAGCTGGAAATCCCGCGGGGCATGGGGCTGATCGTGCGCACCGCCGGCGCTGCGCGCCCCAAGCCGGAAATCAAGCGCGACTGCGAGTATCTGTTGCGTCTTTGGGACGAAATTCGCGACCACACGATGCAATCCGTGGCGCCCGCGCTGATTTACGAAGAAGCCAGCCTGATCAAGCGCGCTGTCCGCGATGTCTATTCACGCGATGTAGACGAAATTCTGGTGGATGGCGAAGAGGGTTGGAAGGCTGCGCGCGACTTCATGCGCATGCTGATGCCGACGCAAGTCAAGAAGGTGCAGTTGTGGCGCGAGGGCGGCGCCCCGCTTTTTGCCCGCCAGCAGGTCGAGGCGCAACTTGACGCGATGCTTGTGCCCACGGTGCAATTGCGTTCCGGCGGCTATCTGGTCATCGATCAAACCGAGGCTCTGGTTGCCATCGACGTTAATTCCGGGCGTTCAACGCGCGAGCGCGGCATCGAGGAGACGGCGCTGCGCACGAATCTGGAAGCGGCCGATGAGGTCGCGCGTCAATTGCGGCTGCGTGATCTTGCCGGGCTGATCGTCATCGACTTCATCGACATGGAGTCCAAGAAACACAACGCCGCCGTCGAACGCCGAATGAAGGAGGCGCTGCGCGACGATCGCGCCCGTATTCAATTGGGTTCGATCAGCCATTTCGGCTTGATGGAAATGAGTCGCCAGCGGTTGCGCCCGTCGCTGGCCGAGACAAGCCAGTCCACATGCCCACATTGCGGGGGCACCGGCCACGTCCGCAGCACCGATAGCGCCGCCTTGCACGTGTTGCGCGCGATTGAGGACGAGGGCAGCAAGCGCCGCGCCGCCGAAATCATGGTTCATGTCGCCGGCGGCGTTGCGATGTTCATTCTCAACAACAAACGCGCGCGCCTGGCGGAGATAGAGCAGCGAACGGCGCTGAGGGTGTGTTTCAATGCCGATGATGATCTGCTGCCCGGTCAGACCAGGATAGAGCGGCTGCGCGCGCTCAGCCCTCAGGATATGCCGCCGCCGATCAGCCAGACGCAAGCGCGCATGGACAGCTTCGATGCGCAATCAACAGGCAGCGGCGATGCCGCACAGGAGATCGACGTCACCGAGGAGGATGAGGAAGAGGAAGACGCCGAGGACACGGCGCCAAGCGCCACCAACGGCGAGGCAGGAGGGCCAGAGGAGACTTCCGAAGAAGCACAGCGCCGCCGCCGCAAGCGCCGCCGCCGCCGCGGTGGCCGCCGCGATGATGCATTATCCTCGAACGAAGCGCCGATGCCGCAAGACGCCGAGCAACCGGAGTTGGAGGATATTCAATTCCCCGGCGCCGTGCGCGTTGCTCCTGAACCAACTCAGGTGGCGGATACCCCCAAGCCAGGCGAGACCGAGAACGAGCCTGCGCCGGCTTCAGAACGGGACCGAGCTGCCACCGACGACGGTGAAAAGGCACCGCGCGGTAGAAGCCGCAACCGGCGAGGGCGTGGACGCGGTCCAAGGCCCACGGAAACAGCGGGGCTGCCTGCGGCCGGCATGCCGGCAGGCATGCCCACGCCGGCCAATCCGTTCGGCGGCGTGGCCGACATCTTCGACATCCTTGAACAAGCCGCCGAACACGCGGTTGTCGCCTCAGCGCCGCAGATCTCCTCGACCGCGGTCGCTGACACGGAGGAGGCGCCAAGCGCCGGTCCCGCCATAGTGTCGGTGGACAATGAGGGGCCGCCGGCACCTCCCGCTCCCACACTCTCTGAGGGGGTTGCGCCAGTCGAGCCCATCGCGGTGGCGGCAAGCACCGAACCTGTCGTCGGGCCAGCGATTCAGCCTGTCATCATCGGCGCGAGCGAAACCCAGACCGCGACAAAACGTGGCTGGTGGCGGCGCTGACCTTTTCTTGAAGCGTCGGCGCGCGCCGGCGAAGGAGATATGGACGATGCGTAAATCAGTATGGCTTGGCGCGGTTTGCCTTTGCGCCGTGGCCGCCACCGGCGCGGCCGCCGCGACCGCGGGTATCGACACGGGAAGCTGGGGCTTCGATATGGGCGGGCGCGACCTGTCCGTCCGGCCTGGCGATAATTTTTTCGAATACGCCAACGGCACGTATTTAAAGAACTTGAAGATACCGGCTGACCAGTCTCGTTACGGCGCCTTCAACGTGTTGCGCGATTTGTCGGAACAGCGCACCCATTCCATTCTTGAGCAGGCTGCTAAAGGTTCGGCCTCGCCCGCAGATCCCGTTGCCAAGGCGGGTGCGTTCTACCGCGCGTTCATGGATGAAATGGCCGTGGAAAAACTCGGCGCGGCGCCGTTGAAGGCGAATCTGGATCGGGTGCGGGCCGTCGCCTCGCAAAGCGATTTCGCGCGCCTGAATGGCTTGGCCGTGAAGGGCTTCCTGGCGTCGATCTTCGACCTTTCGGTGGCGCCGGACGCGAAAGATCCGACCCGCATGGCCATCTATCTCTCGCAAAGCGGGCTGGGGATGCCCGATCGGGATTACTACATCGAGAGTGCCTTTGCCGACAAACGCGCCAAGTATGCAGACTTCGTCAAAGACATGTTGATTCTGGCGGGATGGCCGAACGCGCATGCGGCGGCCGGGCAGGTAATCGACTTCGAAACCAAAATCGCCCAGCTCAGCTGGAGCCGCGCGGATCGGCGTGACGATGATAAGACCTACAATCCAGTCGCCACCGCCGATCTGGCAAAGCTGGCGCCGGGGTTTGACTGGGCCAGCTTCCTTGGGGCCGCCGATGTCGGTTCGGCCACGCGCATTGTGCTGAACGAGAACTCAGCCATCATCAAAATGGCAGCGCTTGCCGGCGCAACACCGCTGGAGACGTTGCGCGCATGGGCGGCTTTCCACCTGGCAGTTGATGCCGCGCCCGTGCTGTCGCACGCCTTTGTAGACGCACATTACGACTTTTTGGACAAGACGCTGCAAGGCCAGCCGCAGAACAAGCCGCGCTGGAAGCGCGCTGTTGCCGCCACCAGTCTGGCCATGGGTGAAGCCATTGGACAGGCGTATGTCGCAGCCTATTTCCCGGCGGATTCCCGCGCGAAGATGGACGCGCTCACGCACGATCTGCGCGATGCCTTTCACTTGCGGCTCGAACATAATGGCTGGATGTCGCCGCCCACCCGCGAGAAGGCGCTGGAAAAACTCAGCACGTTCGATTTTCAGATTGGCTATCCGAAGAAATGGCGTGACTATTCGGGTTTGACCGTGGCGGCCGATGACCTCTACGGCAATGTCGAGCGCGCCACGGCATTCGATTGGGACTTCCAGGTCAGCCGCCTCGGCAAGCCGACCGATCGCGATCTGTGGGAGATGTTCCCCCAAACGGTGAACGCCTACAACGAGCCCTTGCTCAATGAAGTTGTTTTCCCCGCCGCGATCCTACAGCCGCCCTTTTTCAATCCCAAAGCCGATGCGGCGGTCAATTACGGCGCCATAGGTGGCGTGATCGGCCATGAGATGACGCACAGTTTCGACGACCAGGGCCGCAAGCATGACGCACAGGGCCGGCTCGCCAATTGGTGGACGCCCGAGGACGAGCAGCGCTTCAACGAACGTGCCAAGAAATATGGTGCGCAATTCGCGGCGATGGATATTGTGCCCGGCGCGCACATCAATCCGGACCTGACCATGGGCGAAAATATCGCCGACCTTGGTGGTCTTACCCTTGGTCTGGAAGCCTACCATCAATCCTTGCATGGCAAGCCCGCACCGGTGGTCGACGGGATGACCGGCGATCAGCGCGTGTTCCTGGGCTGGGCGCAGGTCTGGCGCGGCAAGGTGCGGCAGGACGCGGAGCGGCAGGCCCTGACCGTGGATCCGCACTCGCCGCCTATGGCGCGCGCCAACGGGGCGCCGCATAACATCGATGCGTGGTACTCGGCCTTTGACGTGAAGCCGGGGGAAAAACTGTACCTCGCCCCGCAGGACCGCGTGAAAATCTGGTAGGTCAGCCTTTCGGAAGTCTGACGACGAAGCGGGCGCCGATGACCTGACCATCGGCGCCCCCCCGGTTTTACCCGCTGATCCGGCCGCGCAACGCCTCCACAATCTGCCGGCTGATGGAGAGGCCGAGTCCTGAATGCTTGCCGAACGTCTCTCCGGCTGGCCGTTCGGAGTAGAAGCGGTCAAAGACGTGGTCCAGGTTTCCGTCGGGAATGCCGGTGCCTTCGTCATCCACGGTGATTTCCACGACCGCGCCGGTTTCCCGCGCGCGCAAATGAATTGTGCCGCCGGGTGGGGAAAAGCTTTCGGCATTGCCGATCAGGTTACGCAGAACTTGAACGAGCCGGCTCTCCACCGCCTGCACCACCATGGGACCAGGCGGCAAATCGATGCTGAGATGAGGGTCGGTCTGATCGCGCGTGGCTTCGGCGATGTCGCCGAGGGTATGGAACAAGGGCGCCAAATCGACCGGTTCCACGCTGGTCCGCGACAGTTCGGCATCGACGCGGCTGGCATCGCTGATGTCGCTGATCAGACGATCCAGACGGACGACGTCGTCCTGGATGATCGCCAGCAACCGCAATTGATGGCGTGGTTCATCGACCCTCTGCAACGTGTCGATGGCGCTGCGAATGGAGCTGAGCGGATTCTTGATTTCGTGGGCGACATCGGCGGCAAAACGCTCGATGGCGTCCATGCGGGTCCAGAGCGCAGTGGCGCTGGCGGACAATGCGGCCGCCAATTCGCCGATTTCATCACCTCGGCGCAGGATGGGCGCAGGCACCGCACCTGCCCGGCCGTGGCCGCCGCGCATGGCATGGGCTGCCTCGACCAAGCGCAGGATAGGTCCTGCTATCGTCAGCGACAAATACCAGCTCAGCAAGACGGTCAGCAGCAAGGCCAGCATGAAGAGGCCAAGGATGGAGGTGCGCACCGCAAAAAGACTTGCATCGACCTCCCGCGCGTCGCGCGTCAGCAGCACGATACCAACATTATGCCGGTCGCGTTCCACGGGCTCCGCTACGGTCACCAGCAAGCGGCCATCCTGCATGCGACGGATAAACGGATCCATCTCATGGCTGTTGCTGCTGCTTCCCAGGCGGATTTCCTCGCGCACGTCCGGCTGCCAATCCGCACCCGCCCCCGCCGGGGCGATCTCGGTGGTTGCCGACCTACGGTGAGGCAGCTGATTCATCACCCAGTCATAAAATCGCCCGAGCCCTCCGCTGAACGCGCCGCGGTCCACCGCAGGCGGCAGCGGTTCGGTGCGCACCGCACCACCCGCGCCGGCCCGCACGCGGCTATCGGCGATCAATGCGCCGTCCGGGCCGTAGAGCTTGGCGCCGGCATCCGGCGTGGGGTCGGTCAGCCGTCGCAGCAAGGGTCGCGCGAGATCGGGCAGGAGGATGGGGTTGTTCGGGTCCGTCACGCGCACGGCTGACTCACCCAGCGCGCCGGCGTAGATGCTGGCCTGCTCGCGCAAGGCGGAGACTTCTGCCTCCAGGAGCCCGTCCTGATATTGGTCGAGATAGAGCAGCGATGCGCTGAGAAGGGCCAGTGGCACGAAATTGACCAGAAGCACACGGCGCAGGAGCGGGCTGACCCAGCGGCGGCGGCTTGGTAGCGGCGTGGGTGAGCCGCTGGCGTCTGGCATGATGGGGAGTTTGCCTAGATGCGGTGTGAAGGGAAAGGCGGGGGAATGTGTGAAGGCAACGGCACCTCCCTATAACTGCCCGCATGACCGAAGACCAACGCGCCCTCGTTCTCTTCTCCGGCGGCCAGGACAGCACCACCTGCCTTGCCTGGGCGCTGGCCCGCTACCCGTACGTGGAGACGATCGGCTTTCTTTACGGCCAGCGCCACGCCATCGAAATGACCTGCCGCGCCACCATCCGCGCCGCCCTCCCCGCCCGTCTGGCCGCCCAACTCGGCCCCGACCACGTCATCGACATCACCACCGGTCTCGCCGCCCTGGGGGAGACCGCCATGACCGCAGACCGCCCTATCGAACAAGGCGAGGACGGTCTGCCCACCACCTTCGTGCCCGGCCGCAACCTGCTCTTCCTGACCTATGCTGCGGCCCTGGCCTGGCGGCGCGGCTTGCGGCGCATCGTCACCGGCGTGTGCGAAACCGACTATTCCGGCTATCCCGATTGCCGGGACGACACCATCAAGGCTATGCAGGTCGCGCTCAACCTCGGCATGGTCCGCCGCTTCGTGCTGGAAACGCCGTTGATGTGGCGCGACAAGGCGCAGACTTGGGCGATGGCCGAGGCGGCGGGCCTGACCGGGCTGATCATCGAGCACACCCACACCTGCTATCTGGGCGACCGCGACCACCGCCACGAATGGGGCTATGGCTGCGGCACCTGCCCCGCCTGCCGCCTTCGCGCCGAGGGCTATAGGGCGTGGCAAGCCTCATCCAAGGCCATTTAATGCTTCTGCACCCTTGGTGTAGGAAGTGACAGGGGCAGACCCGCGCATGAAGGCCGACACATCGCACATGCCCGACACTCACGCCGCGCACGACACGATCGGCCATCACGGCATCGCGCGCGTTACCGGCGCATACGGTCAGATCGAGCGTGCTGCCCTGGTCGCCGCCGCGGTCATCATGCTGGGCATTGTTGCGGCCTCGGCGTGGCTGTCGATCAACAACGAGGCCCGCCTGAACGATGCCGCCGCGACGCAGGAGATCCGCGCGCGCACGGTCGATTTGCTGCAGGCGGTCACCAACGCCGAAACCGGCCAGCGCGGCTATCTGCTGACCGGCAAGGACCGCTATCTGGCGCCCTACAGCCACGCCGCCGCCCAGGTGCCCCCAATGCTGGCCAAGCTAGGCGCGGCCGTAGGCATCGACTCCATGTTCCCGTCGCTGAAGGCGGCAATCGACGAGAAGATGGCCGAACTCGGCCAGACCGTCGCACTGACCCAGCAAGGGCGCCGGGAGGAGGCATTGGCCATCGTCAATTCCGACCGCGGTCAGGCGCTGATGGAGATGACCCGCACGCTCTCCGCGCGCCTGACGGACCGTCAGCGTCAGGCACTCATGCAGGACTTGAGAGCGAGCCAGAACGGCGCGCGCCTGCTGGTCGCCTTCGATACCGTCGCCTTGGTTCTGCTGACTCTGCTGACGGTCTTTGTCACCAGCAGCGTCAATCGCAACGTGACCAGCCTGCGCCGAACCCGCGCCGCGCTCGAGGTTTCCAACGCGGCCTTGGGCGACGCCAATGCCGCCTTGCAGGCCGGAAGCGATCGCCTGGAGCTTGCCGTGCGCGAACGCACGGCGGAACTGACGCTGGCCAACGACGAAATCCAACGCTTCGCCTATATCGTCAGCCACGATCTGCGCTCGCCGCTGCTCAATATCATCGGCTTCACCAGCGAGTTGGAGACGGCAACCGCCACGCTCAACACTTTCGTTCACGTCCAAGCCAGCGCTGCCGGTGTGGCCGTGCCGGCTGAGGTGCGGGCGGCCAGCGAGGAAGACCTGCCCGAGGCGATCCGCTTCATCCAGACCAGCACGGCCAAGATGGACCGCCTGATCAACGCCATCCTGCGCCTCTCGCGCGAAGGCCGGCGCGTGCTGACGCCCGAGCGTCTAGACATGGGGGCGCTGCTGCGCGGTGCGATTGACAGCGTGCGCCACCAGGCGGCCGCCGTGGGGGCGGAGATCACGCTGGGCGAGGTGCCCGTCATCGTTTCGGACCGCATCGCCGTTGACCAGGTCTTTTCCAATCTGATCGATAATGCGCTCAAATACCTGGTCGATGGCAGGCCGGGCGCGGTTGAAGTGGCCGGACGGCAGAAGGGAGGCACCGTCCTGATCAGCGTGCGCGACAATGGCAGAGGCATCGCCCCGCGCGACCGCGAGCGCGTCTTCGAGCTGTTCCGCCGCGCCGGCACGCAGGACCGCCCTGGCGAAGGCATCGGATTGGCCCATGTCAAGGCACTGGTTCGGCGGCTTGGTGGCGCGATAGAGTGCGAGTCGAACCCAGGCGAGGGTTCAATTTTCACCGTCCGCCTGCCGCTGGTGCTATCCCATGGTGGAGGCGAATGACATGAATGCGGTGCCCGTGACGATTTTGCTCATTGAGGACGATCCCGGTCATGCCAAGCTGATAGAAAAGAACGTGCGGCGCGCGGGCGTGGCCAACGACATTACCCATGTCTCGGACGGCGGTACGGCGCTGTCGCACCTCTTCGATCAGGGCGAGGCGTCCAAGGCCGATCCGCGCCTGGTTCTATTGGACCTGAACCTGCCGGATATGAGCGGAATCGACATCCTGGCGCGGATCAAGGCCGACCCGGCGCTCAAGCGCACGCCTGTGATCGTGTTGACCACGACCGACGACAAGCAGGAGATTCAGCGCTGCTACGATCTTGGCTGCAACGTCTACATCACCAAGCCCGTGGAGTATGAAGGCTTCGCCTCGGCCATCCGCCAGCTCGGCCTATTTCTGAGCGTAATGCAGGTGCCCGAGACGGCCTGACAGCTTCCCCGGTTCACCGGAAAGGCACGTATCCTTGCGCGAGCACTTGTAAATGGAGCCATCCGGCGCGCGGGTGCTCTACATCGATGACGATCCGGGCATCGGCCGCCTGGTGCAGCGCCAGTTGCAGCGGGCCGGCTTTGCCGTGACGCTGGCCCACGATGGCGATGAGGGCGAGCGCCTGGCTGCCACGGGCGATTTCGATGCCATCGGGCTGGATCACTACATGCCAGGACGGGATGGGCTGGAGGTCCTGGAAGCCCTTCGCGCCTTGCCAGATGCGCCACCTGTGATTTTCTGCACGGGTGCCGAGGAGCCGCGCATAGCGGTGACCGCGCTCAAGAGCGGAGCGGCGGATTACGTGGTGAAGGACGTGCAGGGCGGCTTTATCGAGCTGCTCTCCGCCAGCATCACCCAGGAGATCGCCCGCGCTGCGCTGCGGCGCGACAAAGAGCGCGCCGAACGCGAGGTACGCGACAGCCGCGACCGTTTCGAGCGGCTGGCCGCCCAGCAGGCGGTGTTGCTGCGCGAGATGAACCATCGGGTTGCCAACAGCCTGCAACTGATTAGCTCGTTGATCGAGTTGCAGGCGCGCAAGGTGCCCGATGAGACCGCGCGCACCCTGTTACGCCAGGCAGCCGAGCGTGTCGAGGCGGTGACGCTCGTGCACCGTCGCCTCTACACCAGCGGCGATGTCGAGTTCGTTGAGATGGACTGCTACCTGGCCGGTCTGGTTGAGGAGCTTTCACGCGCCACGCATGGCGGAGAAGAGGCGAGCCGCATCCAACTCACCGCCGCCCCCGTACGGCTGGAGACCGACCGCGCGGTGGCGGTCGGTTTGGTCGTCAACGAACTCGTCACCAACGCCTTGAAATACGCCTATCCGGATGGGGCGGGCGCCGTGCGAGTGGGCCTGCACGCGGCGGATGAGGAGGGCATGCTTTGTTTGGCCGTAGAGGATGACGGCGTGGGCATTGCCGAGGAGACGCCGGCGCGGGGCAGCGGGCTTGGTTCATTAATCGTCAACAGCATGGCTCACTCGCTGCGGGCCACCGTGACGCGCGACCGGCGGCATGAGGGCACGCGCATCGTTGTGACTTTGCCGCCGCTGGCGGCGGCATGATCTGCTTCGGGCGTGCCCGAAACATTGGGCGTGAAGCCACGGCAAGCTTGCGTCGGTAAAACCGCCGCACTGCCATTGTGCGGCCGGCTGGCGAAATGCCGTCACCTGCGCCAAAAAGGCCAAGGTTGAGGCGCGGAATTTGCGGTCAACCTTGGCTTAGCGGTCCGAAAAAACGGCTACTTCGTGGGCCTAACCATCGGCGGCGCATCCTCGTGGCGCGCAAAGGTATAGGACGTCACATAGGCCGCCGTGAAGGTCAGCTTCTTCGTCGTGCAAGCCGCACTGTCCCGATCCTTCGGCGGAAAATCGGAACCCGTGTAGATGGCCTGTTTGAACGTCGCACTCCCTTTGATCTTCTTGTCTGACACATGAAGATCCGCCGATATGAAGTAGTCAGGCCGCAGTTCCGAGAATGTCACGTGTCCGTCAATGATCTGGTGAAGCTGATTACCATCGGTATTCCCCCCCAAGATGGCTCCTGGTACGAGAATGCGGTTGCAGTAGCGGTTACCCGTGAGACCCATATTGTAGATCGCGGTGCCTTGGCCGTTTGGCGTCGTGTAGATATCGACCTCATATCCCGCACTGTCGGTGCCAGAATAGTAGTACACGGTAGTCGCCATCGCCGGGCCCGCAAGCAACGTGAGCAGCGGTGCAGCCATGAGACCGGGGAGCCGATGGCGGCGAGAAGGCGTCGTGCGATCCATAGACCGGACAACAGATTTTGAGAGTTCCTTGACAGCAAGCGTCATATTTATTCTTCCCCTGATTCTTGATGCTGGATTGAAAACCCATTCAGCATCGGGAGTGGTCGAAATTCAAACGTTGCTCGAGCCCGCGGCTGGATCGGGCCGAGCGCTCATCCATTGGACGGCTGGGCCGTAAACGTCAGATGTCGAGTCTTGCACGACCGGGCGACAGCATTATCCGGCGGCGAAGCCTTGCCTGAGAACAGGGCGGCGTAGACTTCGAGGCTGCCACTCAGGCCGGTGCCATCGACCGCGACAGTACCTGTAAGCGCACTTAGGTCATTGCTTGTACCTGCAAACTCGGCGGTTCCATTCTTGAAGGGTACGTGCAGCAGTATCGCCCCGCCATATGGAACCGGCTGGCCCAAGGTAAGCAACTCCTTGCCGTCACAGTAGAAAAAACCCACGGCTCTGACGAGGGTCAGCAGCGGCGTGCCCTTTTTTCCTTGATAGACGTTTAAGGTGACGTCGAAGCCATCGCTATCCTTGCCGGTATACTGGCCTGGCGCCTGCGCGTGCGCGCTCGTCGCCGCGACGAAGGCTGCGCCCAAGATTGCAGCAGAAGACAGGAACTTTTTAGTTTTAGCCAGTAGGGCCGTTGATCGCATCGAATGAGCTCCTTTTGACGCGAGTGAACCCTAGTCCACCTTCCGGCTTCAAGTCTCGGCAAAACATCGTCCGCAGGCCATCAAATCCGACGTAAAATCGCATATTATAGCAGTTCTCGCATTGTTTCGTATATGGCCACCCGGCTGGACGACCGCAGATATGCAACAGGATCAAAGAAGCGGTTGAATGTGTCGGAGTGCACCCTCTGTATGGCTGCTTCCTGGTAGGGAAGGGCGTCGCCAAAAGTTGATCGATGATGCGCGGCCCTCTACCCTATCTGGATGCGGCGGGGAGAGTGGAATGGACGCCTTCGACCTGAAGATATTGTCTATTCTCGCCGCCGATGGCCGCGTCACGAACGAGGCCATTTCCGAGCGCATCGGATTATCCGCCTCACAATGCTATCGCCGCCGATTGAAGCTTGAACAAACGGGAGCAATCCAGGGCTATCGGGCGATCATCGATCCTCAGACAATCGGCTTATCGGTGGGTGCCTACCTCCATCTTGGCATTGTCAGCCAGTCCAAGCATGATCGTCAGAAATTTGCGGCGTTTATTACAAGCCAACCGACGGTGCTGAGTTGTCACGCGGTCACCGGGGATGCGGACTACATTTTGCGGGTCAACGCAAAGGACTTGCCCGACCTTAACCGCTTCCTGCTTTTGCTCCTGGCTCATGGCAATGACAGGATGCACGTGCGCTCGCTCGTCATCCTGAGCACATTGAAGGACGATCTCACTTCGATGGAGTGACGTGCGAGTTTGCGTCGACCTGACATGCAAAAGGCCCCGGCTTGCGCCGAGGCCTCTACATTGCACCGAGCCTTTATGGGCCGGATGTCAGAACGCGGAGGCGTCTCCTGCGGGAATCATCCAGGTCCACGCGGCTTCCATACAATGAGACACTGGATCACCTCCTTTCTGTTGTTGGCACCCAAAACTTGGGCACGTTTGCCGAGTCGCGCAAGGGATAAAACGGCAGGGCTCCGAGCGGATGGCACACCTCCCATCTTTCTTCCCAGTCGCGAAGCTTCAAAGAGATCCCGTCGCAGCCACGGGAGCATTGGTCTCGGGCGGCGCCGGCCAGTCGGCCGGCCGGCTCGCCTGCGTCGGCGGCTCGTCCATGGGGTCGCGATCATCGATGACGATCAGCAACCGCCCCGCCAGCGCCGAGGGCGTGCGGTCCGGCCGCAGCAGCGCGCGGTAACGCGGATCGTCGACCGCCGCGCGTTCGATATCGGCGTCCAGCACGCCATGGCCATCGAGGAAGCGGTTCATCGCCGAACTGACCCGCACGCAACCCTCTGAGGCCGGACGGCCCAGCCGGCGCTCAAGCAAAACGGGATCGGTGGCGTGCATCTGCAGGCGGATATCGCCACCTGCGCCATCCGTGTGCCAGCCTTTCAACGCCCACTGCCAGCCGAAATCCCACACCCGCATGCCGGCCAGGCCAAGGCCGCGGACATGATGCTCGTTATACGTGCCCTGGGCGCGGAAATCGAGGATGGAAGCGGTGTGGGCGAACACGCCAACCGGCGTGATGTAGTAATCCTTGCGGTTGGCTTGGCCGGTGGAAACGTGCGCGGCTCCGATCAATGTCCAGGGCGCACCTGGCTGGGCCATCATCAGCGCCAGAGTTTGCACCGCGGGCGCGCGGTCCACGACAATGACCAATTGCGGCCCGTCCAGCGTCGTGTTCGTAGCGGCCAGCATGGCGCGGGCACGTGCCTCGATCTGCTGAGGCCGGCCGGGAACCAGACGAAGCAGGCCGGGAACCTCGCGCGCCATGGCATCGCGCAGGGAAGCGGCCGCCGGACCCGCGGCATCGGTTGTCAGCGGGATAGGCGGCCGCAAAGGCGGCGCACCCGGCGCCAGCGGCGAACGCAACGCCGGCAGGATGTTCGGCATCGCGGCAACAGGAAGCACATCGGCTTGCGCTGCGGGATGGAGCGGCGGTGGTGCGCAGGCGGCGGGCATGGCCCACAAAAGCCCGGCAGTCAGGGCGATCGCGCGGCTGGTCAGCATGCAGGTCCCATCAGGTGGTCGTTCCAGATATGCCCGAATGGGCCTGCTATGCGCTACGTGGCGACCCACATGCGGGATTGTGGCGCCTGCGCATTTAACGTGGGGTGTGCATGCGGGACACGCCCGTGCGCGAACACAGCGGCCGTCGGGCCGTTGGGCCAGCCGGAACCAGTCATCAGGAGCAACCAGCATGCCGAACCAACCCTCGCCACCCGGCGGCAGCTTTGCCATCGGTGGCGACCTCACCGTCGCTCGCCTGGGCTTCGGCGCAATGCGCATCACCGGTCCCGGTATCTGGGGCGATCCGGTCGACCCAGCCGCCGCGCGCGAGACGCTCAGGCGCCTGCCAGGACTCGGGGTCGATTTCATCGACACCGCCGACAGCTACGGACCGCAGACGAGCGAAGATCTCATTGCCGAAACGCTGGCCCCCTACTCCGGGATCGTGGTGGCGACCAAGGGCGGGCTGACGCGCCACGGCCCCAATGTCTGGCTGCCGGTCGGCCGACCCGAATATCTGCGTCAATGCGTGCTGATGAGCCTCAGGCGCCTGCGCGTGAAACGCATCGATCTCTGGCAGTTGCATCGCATCGATGCACGCGTGCCGCGCGAGGAGCAATTCGGCGTCATGGCGGCGATGCAGAAGGAAGGTCTGGTTCGCCACCTGGGACTGAGCGAGGTCGGTGTGGAGGAAATCAAGGCGGCCTCCGCGCATTTCCGTGTGGCGACGGTGCAGAACCGTTATAATCTCATCGATCGCGGCAGCGAGCCGGTGCTGGAGTATTGCACAGCCAACCAGATCGGCTTCATCCCGTGGTATCCCCTAGCTGCCGGCGAACTGGCGCGGGGACACAACGCGCTGACCTCGATTGCCGCGCGGTTGCATGCGGAGCCAAGCCAGGTCGCCCTCGCCTGGGTGCTCAAACGCGCGCCGGTGATGCTGCCAATCCCGGGGACGGGAAGTATCGCTCACCTGGAGCAGAATGTTGCCGCCGCCTCGCTCGTGCTGAGTGAGGAGGATTTCACCGCGCTGGACGAGCAGGGGCGCGCGGCGTGGAAGAAAGCGGCTTGATGCGAGCGACGGCCGGCGGCGGAGCGCCATAATGTTTTTGTGGACATGGCGCCTGGTTGCCAAAAAGGAACGGCCGGGCGATTCGATTGGCATAGGCTTTGAAATCATCCTGGTCTTTACGCTGTGCGCCGTTTACTTCGCGCTCACGGACCTTGTCGGTGTACGCCAACACGATGGCTTCGCGAGCGCCAGCGCATCGGATTTTTTGCTGATCGGCACGCCGGGCGTATACGGCATACGCCTGGCGCGCTTCATTGCACGGGCGCGGCAATACAGGATGCCGCAGACGCTGGAATGGCTGGTGTTTCTTGTGCCGCTACTGACATTCCTGACACTTGCTGTGGGTTCGGGCCATTTCGTGCGGCTTTACGCGGCCGGGCAGGGCTACACCTTTTGCGGGCCCCGCCCGGACCACTCGCAGGTCTATGTTTTTGCCAGACCGCCTCACGAATGCCCGGTTCTTCCTGAGGGAACGTATTGGAGGCACTAGACACGTTCGGACCAAGTGGGATCACCCGTCCGAAAAACGTGCTCTGGAAAAAAGAGCTAGAGCACATTGGGTGCTTCTACCAGCACCGAGTGTGCTCTAGTTGCGTTGCAAGAGGACAGGAAGCCTTGCGGGCTACGCAGACGCCTTTTGCCTATTGTGCCAGCGCCGCAGCCACGCGCCGTGCAAACGCCGCCGGATCGCGTGGACTCTCCCCGTCCTGCACGCGCGCCAGGTCCAGCAGCGTCTCCGCCTGCTCGGCGACATCACCGCCACCGGCCACGCGCGCAGCCAGCGAAGCAATCAGCGCATGGCGCGGGTTGATCTCAAGCACCGGCGGCACCGCTGGCATGGCACGACCGGCGCGGCGCATCAGCCGCTGCATTTGCAGATCGGGCCCGCTTGCTTTGGCGGACAGCACCGCTGCACTACCAACCAAACGGTCGGTGGCGCGTACGTCATCCACCGCATCGCCCAGGGCAGCCTTCAAAGCGGGGATCAGGGACGAAACGTCGGCGGCCTCCCCGGTGATTTCAGGGGCAGCCATGGCGGAAAGATCAGCCGCACCCTGCGTGACGCTACGCAGCTTCTTGTCATCGAAATTCTCCAGCCGCTCAGGCCAGAAGGCATCGACGGAGTCGCTGAAAAGCAGCACCTCGATGCCGCGGGCCGTGAAGCCTTCGAGTTGGGGCGAGGCGGCAAGAGCGGCGTGATCGTCGCCGGCCAGATAGTAGATCGCCTCCTGCCCAGGCTTCATGCGCGCGACATAATCGCCAAGCGAGGTCCAGCCTTCCGTGGTGCTGGAGCGGAAACGCAGCAATTCGGTCAGCGCTGCGCGATGCTCGCCATCGCCCCAGACGCCCTCTTTCAGAATGGGACCGAAATTTTCCCAAAAGATCTTGTAGCTGTCGGCATCTTTCGCGCGTGTTTTCAGTTCGGTCAGCACGCGGTTGGTCACCGCGCGGCGAATCCGCGCAAGCACCGGCGTTGCCTGCAGCATCTCACGGCTGACGTTGAGCGGCAGATCCTCGGTATCGACCACGCCCTGGACGAAGCGTAGCCACTCCGGCAGCAGCTTGGCGTCCGCGGTGATGAACATGCGCTTCACATGAAGGCGCACATGGCTTTCCCGGTCGCCTTCCATGACATCGAACGGCCGCGAGCCGGGCACAAAGAGCAGAGCCGAAAATTCGAGCTGGCCTTCGGCGCGCCAATGCAGGGTGGCCCAGGGCGCATCGAAGAAATGGCCGAGGTGGCGGTAGAACTCGGTATAGGATTGCTCGGTGATTTCGGCCTTGGGCTTGCGCCAGAGTGCCGTGCCTTCGTTGGCTGGCATATCCTTGCCGTCACGGGTCACGGTCACGGGGATGGTAATGTGATCGGCCCATTTTCGAATGATCGTTTCGAGCCGGTAGGGCTCGAGATACTCTTCCGCGTCCGCCTTCATATGCAGCACAATGGTGGTACCGGCACTCTGGCGCTCTGCCGGCGCCAGCGTGTAATCGCCGCGGCCGTCGGAGGCCCATAGCCACGCCTCCTCGCTGCCGGCGCGGCGCGATGTGACCTCGACACGGTCTGCGACCATGAAGGCTGCATAAAACCCGACGCCGAACTGGCCGATCAGGGCGGGGCGTTCCTCGGCTGTTGCCCCTTCGAGATTGGCGGTAAAGGCGCGCGTGCCCGATTTGGCGATCGTGCCGAGGTTCTGTGCCAGCTCGTCACGCGACATGCCGATGCCATCGTCGGCAATGCTGAGCGTGCGCGCGGGTTTGTCCGGCGTTACGCGGATCGCCGGATCGGTTCCGGCGGCCAGACCGGGGCCGGTCAGAGCCTCGAAGCGGCGGCGATCAGTGGCGTCTGCGGCGTTGGCGACCAGTTCACGCAGGAAGATTTCACGCTCGGAGTAGAGCGAATGCACGACCAGATCGAGCAGACGCCCGACCTCGGCGCCGAAAGCATGGCGCTCCTCGGAGACTTGCTCGTTGACGGCATCTTGCGGCATGGCTGATCCTGAGTCCGACAGTTTATGGCGCCCACGGGCGCCGGGTTGGCCGCGATATGCGCGTGTCAGCCTCGGCTTTCAACGCCATTCCGGGACTTTGCGGGAAACCACGGGTCTACTCGCCAAGAATGAAGTTTTTGCCGTGAAACAAAGCATTTTGGGCAGAGTCGAGTCGAGCAGAGATTGGCTTTTTCAGAAAAGGGGGGGGGGGGGGGGGGGGGGGGGGGGGGGGGGGGGGGGGGGGGGGGGGG
>CAXUNZ010000006.1:23465-44179 GCA_964252525.1 uncultured Acetobacteraceae bacterium | reverse complement strand
CGATTCGCGTGCGGCCCTGCTGAGCGCGATCTACACCGCCGAAGTCGGCGCCCAGCCCCGGCTCGCGGCCGCGTCCACTCAGGGCGCCGCGGAGACGTTCCGCTATTACGCGCGCCTG
Source organism: uncultured Acetobacteraceae bacterium (assembly GCA_964252525.1). Taxonomy (GTDB): domain Bacteria; phylum Pseudomonadota; class Alphaproteobacteria; order Acetobacterales; family Acetobacteraceae; genus CAJCIS01. The sequence goes on along the minus strand of CAXUNZ010000006.1, from coordinate 44,061 downwards.
GCGGACACCTACCCTTTCGTGGAACGACACCGGCCGACCGCCGGCGGCAATTTCGGCTTCCTGGCGCGTGAGCCCGTCGGCGTGGTGGCCGCCATCATTCCGTGGAATGCGCCGCTGATGCTGATTGCGACGAAGCTGGCGCCGGCGCTGCTGGCCGGGTGCACGGTTGTGCTGAAATCCTCGCCGGAGGCGCCTTTGGAAGCTGTGGTGTTCGGTGAAATTCTGGAGGAGGCGGGGCTGCCACCGGGTGTCGTCAACATTGTCGTGGCAGATCGAGACGTTTCGGAACTTCTCGTGCGAAACACGGGCGTGGACAAAGTCAGCTTCACCGGATCCAGCGCGGCCGGCCGCACGGTGGCTTCGCTGTGCGGATCGAGGATGGCGCGATCGACGCTCGAGCTCGGCGGCAAGTCTGCGGCGATCGTGCTGGATGATTACCCCGCCGAGGCGGTCGCGCAGGCGCTGGTGCCGCCGATGTGCATGATGGCGATGCAGTACTGCGCGGCGCTGTCACGTGTGATCGTGCCGCGCACGCGACATGATCAGGTGGTGGAGGCGTTCGCCTCGGCGCTGCAGGCCATCCGCGTCGGCGACCCGCGCGACAGCGCGTCGCAGATGGGCCCGTTGTCGATGCGTCGGCAATATGACCGTGTTTCCGCCTACGTGGAGAAGGGCGTGCATGGCGGCGCATCCCTGGTAACGGGCGGCGGCCGTGTGTCGGGATACGAAAAGGGCTTCTATTTTCAACCGACGCTGTTTGCGCACGTCGATAACGACACCGCCATCGCGCGGGAGGAGATTTTCGGCCCCGTGCTATGCGTGATCCCCGCCGAAGACGATGAGGATGCCATCCGGCTTGCCAATGACAGCGATTTCGGGCTGAACAGCACGGTGTTTTGCGCCGACGCTTCGCGCGCCTACGCGGCGGCCAGGCAATTACGCGCCGGGACGGTGGGGGTAAATGCCTTTCGCAGCGATTTTGGCATCGCCTTCGGCGGGTTCAAGCAATCTGGCATAGGGCGGGAGGGCGGTCGCGAAGGGTTGCTGCCTTATTTGGAGAGTAAAACCATTATCATGGATGCCGATCCCGATGCGGCGCGCAATCCCGCGCCCATCGCAGCGGCTGTCGCGTAGGCGCCATGCCGCCTCCGCATCGGCGCGACATTGCGCCCGGTTGGGGCGTCTTGATCGGCCGCATCTGGCTCGTCAGCGGCGTGCTGCTCGCCGCATTCGGCGCACGGGCGGCGGTGAACGGCCCTGACGGGCGTGAGGTTTACCGCGCACATTGCGCTGCCTGCCATGGCGAGGCGATGAGCGGCGGCATTGGCCCCGCGCTGACCGGCCCGGCCTTTGCGGCGCGTTGGCGCGGCAAAGACAAGGCATTGCTGGCCTATGTCTCATCGCAAATGCCGCTGGATAAGCCGGGGAGCTTGCCGGCCGAGGCGTCGGGCGCCGTGACACACTACCTGGCCGGACAGGCCGGACCGGAAACAAGCCCCGCGGGGCCTGACGGACCTTTGCCTGGCGAACCGCGACGATTTGGCGCCGCCACTGGCAATACGCCTGATGACGCCGCGTTGCTGCACGCCCAGGCGTCAGATTGGCTGCTGTACAATGGTGACTACAAGGGTCAACGTTACGCCGACATCAGCCGGATCAATGCGTCGAATGTGGCGCGAATAAGCCCGAAATGCATCTTCCAGACAGGCGAGGTCGGCAGTTTTCAGGCCTCCCCCGTGGTGCATGACGGGCGCATGTTCATCACGACAGCGCACCGCGTCTATGCGCTGGATGCCGTGAGCTGCCATCTTCAGTGGTCTTATGACTACGCGCCCGTGGGCGCGGAAATGCTCCCTTCCAACCGCGGCGTGGCGCTATATCGCGGCATGGTCATCCGCGGCACGCTGGATGGGCATGTCATTGCGCTGGATGCCGCTGATGGCAGGCTGCTTTGGGATGTGCGGGTCTGTGATGCGCGCAAGGGGTGCTTCATCAATGCCGTGCCGGTTGCCTTTGGCGGCAAGCTGTATGTCGGGGAAGCTGGCGCGGATTTTCAGAGCAGCGGGCACGTACATGCGCTGGACGCAGCAACCGGCCGCGCGGTCTGGACCTTCGATCTGATACCGACGGGGCGCGAGCCGGGCGCGGAGACATGGCCGCCAGGTAGCACCGTGGGCGGCGGTTCGATGTGGACAACGATATCGGTGGATGCCCAGACCCGGCGCCTTTATATGTCGGTCGGCAATCCTGGCCAGAATTACAGCGGCGTCAATCGCGCCGGCGACAATCTCTACACCGACTCCCTGGTGGTTCTGGATGCGGACTCGGGCAAGCTTCTGTGGTTCGCCCAGCAGATCAAACATGACGTGCACGATTGGGACAGTGCTGCGGCACCCGTCCTCTACGAGCAGGACGGGCGGAAATTCGTTGCCGTCGGCAGCAAGGACGCGCAGCTCTACATCTACGACCGCGATACGCACGCGCTGCTCGCCCGCAAGCCGCTGGGACGGCGGATCAACACCGATGTGCCGCTCTTGCCCGGCAAGCCGGTGCATGTCTGCCCTGGAAGCATCGGTGGGGTGGAATGGAACGGCCCGGCCTACGACCCGGTGCGGCACATGTTGTTCGTCAACACCGTCGATTGGTGCGCCACCTACACGACCGATCCGGCCAAGGACGCCGAATTCGGCGGCAGCATGAGGATGGACCCCGTCAGTGAGGCACGCGGCGCCTTATTGACCTTCGATGCCGCCTCGGGCGAACCGCGCTGGGCCTATAAGGCGATGGCGCCGATGCTCGCCGGCGTTACGCCAACCGCCGGGGGTATCGTGCTGACCGGGTCGGGCGAAGGAGACCTGCTGGCCTTCGACAGCACGACTGGGCGGGAACTCTACCGGTTCTACACCGGCGGGGCGGTGGCGGGCGGAATCACCACCTACATGGCGGGCGGCCGGCAGTATATCGCCGTGCCGTCCGGCAATGCCTCGAAAAGCCTGTGGCAATCGAGCGGCGCGGCAACGCTGATCGTCTTTGGCCTTCCGTAGGATCGAAGCAGGTCCAGCCGCGTGCGCGAAAAGCGGCCTTGCAGCGGTAATAGAACACTGTATGGTTTGAGCAAGCGGCGGGCGATAGGTGGCTGACGCCCCAAGCACCGGAGGAGACGCGCGCATGGACGTACAGGACGGCACGCTTGGGCCGATGGGCGGCGGGATTTCAGATGTCAGTTTCGCCGATCCCGGCTTTTTGGCCGATCCCTGGCCGACGCTGGAACGGTTGCGCCGCGAAGCACCGGTGTTCTACAGCCGCAACCAGGGCGGCTGGATCATTACGCGTCACGCAGATGTACGTGCGGCCTATGCGGACCGGCGCCTGTCCGCCGCCCGCATCAACCAGCTTTTCCGCAACGTGCCGCCCGAAGTTGCCGACACGCTGCCATCTGTCCGCTTGTATACCGGCACCAACGTCAACCGGATGGATGGTTCGGACCATATCCGCGTCCGCTCCCTCATGCTCAAGGCATTTGATGCGGGCGTGGTGCGAAATCTCGAAAGCTTCATCGATGACGTTGTCGACGAGCTGCTCGACGAGGCGCAGGCCGCGGGCGAATTCGACTTTACCCGCCTGATCGGGGCCAAGTTGCCTACCAAGGTGATGTGCCGACTTTTCGGTCTGCCCGCCGAGTATCAAAGTGTCATGTTCAACTTCGCGGAGACTTTCACCTCGACCACCGCAGCGGCAACGGTTACCGTCGAGTTGCTCATGCGGCTGGAAGCCGCCATTAACGACATGAACGTCATCCTCAACGAGAAGATTTTGGAACGCGAGGCTCATCCGGGAACCGACCTCATTTCCACGATGGTGCACGCACGCGACGGACTCAATAAGCTTACGCATAACGAGTTGCTGGCGCAGCTGCTGGCCCTCGTCGTCGCGGGCGCCGAAACCACGGCGCACACGCTTGCCGTGCAACTGGTGCTGTTCGACCGGCATCCCGAACTGCGAAACCGGGTTCGGGACGATCCCGCCGCCGCCTTTCCAATTATTGCAGAGTTCCTGCGCTATCCCGGCACGGTCAAATGCATGACCCGTTATGCGGCTCAGGATATCGAAATCGCTGGCCAGAGCATCGCCAAAGGAGACCTGCTCTGGATCATGAACGCCAGCGCGAACGTGGATGCCGAGGTGTTCGCGAACCCTTATCACATCGACAGCGACCGCAAGAACATGCGCGAGGCGATGTCTTTCGGTCCGGGCTTGCATTTCTGCGTCGGCCACCTGCTCGCGCGAACCGAACTCGCCACGTTCTTTACCCGTGCCTTCCGGCGCTTCGACATCGATATCTTGCAAAAAGAGTTCGAGATGGTTCCAAGTTACATCTTCTACGGCTTCAAGGCGCTGCGTGTCCGCTTCACCCCGCGCTGACCGGCCGGACGGCTGCCGTTGCGGAAAAGCTCTTGCGGCTACATTTATCCGAACACTGTAAGAATAACTCTGGGTCTTAGGAAGGGAGTGTGTTAAGTCTGCCGTAAATCACCCGGAATAAACGGGAAGATGCTCCGGCGGACGCAGATCCCCGGGCGGGATTGCGGGGAGGGAACATGACTTATAAAAATATCCTGCTGAGCCAACTGGCGATCGGCCTTGGACTGGCCGGTCCGGTGGCGGCGCAGACAGCGGCGCCGGTAGCCAACGGCGCAGGCCAGCAGACCACGCCACCTGCGAGCGGCGCTCCGCAAAAGCTCGAAGAGATTGTCGTGACGGCGCAACGCAAGAGCGAAAGACTGCAAAAGGTTCCAATCGCCGTTTCGACCGTATCGGGCCGCCAGTTGGAGGCGCATGGCGAGACGAACACGCTTTCGTTGATTGACACGGTTCCCAACCTTTCGCTCAACACCGGCGGCACCGTGGTCAGCCCCTATCTGCGCGGTGTCGGCACCAACGCTTCCGACCCCAATGACGAGCAATCCGTCGCTACCTACTTCGATGGCGTCTATATCGGCTCCCCCATCGGCAATATTTTTGCATTCAACGACATTGATCGTATCGAGGTTCTGAAGGGGCCGCAGGGTACACTGTTCGGCCGCAATGCAACCGGCGGCGTCATCCAGGTGATTACCCGCGATCCGATCCAGACGCCGTCCGGCCAGGTCAGCGTGGGCTATGGGAATTACAACACCATCACCAGTTCCATGTATGCGACAGGCGGGATTACACCCACTCTCGCCGGCAGCGTGGCGGCGGTCTTCAACGACAACCTGGATGGCTACGGCAAGGACCTGGGAACGGGCAAGGATACCTATCGCCGCAATGACCTTGGTCTACGCACTAAGTTGAAATGGACGCCGACCGACCAGACAACGGTCCGCCTGGAGGCCGATTACGAGCACTCCCGCACAGACGGCAGCCCCTATCAGGTCGAACCGGGTGTTGCGGGTGCGAACGGCGTTATCTCCAGAGTGCCGCCATACGACACGGACACGAACTGGCCGAATTCGGCCAACACCGAGACTTTCGGCGCTTCACTGCACGTCGACCACGATTTCGACTTCATGAAGCTGGTGAATATCACGGCGTTCCGCAACACCAGCGAACTCTACTACCTGGACGAAGACTCGACCACGCTGCCCCTCGTCAACTCCCACCTGCATAGCCAGGCCCAGACCTTTTCGCAGGAGCTGCAGCTTCTGTCCGAAAACGACTCCACCTTGCAGTGGGTGGTCGGCGGCTACTATTATAATGCGCGATATGCGTATGCACCCTTCTATCTGGGTGGATTGGCCGCCCTGGGGGGGTTTGGCTTGCCTTACGTCGATATCGACGGCGAGCAGCGTACCTCTTCAGGATCGTTCTACGGTCAGGCCACCTACCCGATTTTCGCCGACACCCACTTCACCGCCGGACTGCGATATACCGCCGAGTATGAAAGTGACCGCGGCTCGGCTCATTATGCGGATTTGACGTTGTTGGACGTTCCGGTCCGCAGCACGAGATTCGAGCGTCTGACGTGGCGCTTCGCGCTCGATCACGAGTTTACCGACAACATTACCGGCTATGTCTCCGATAACCGGGGCATAAAGAGCGGCGGCTACAACCTGCTTGGACCCGGCTCGCCCGCCTATTTTCCGGAGATTCTGGACGCTTATGAGATCGGATTGAAAACGAGGCTGCTGCATGACACACTGCAGTTCAATGTCGCCGGCTTCTACTACGACTACAAAGACATTCAGGTTCAAACGATTCAAGAGGGCGCGGTCGATACGCTGAACGCCGCGGCCGCGACGTTGAAGGGCTTTGATTTCGACGCCCGCTATTTGGTTCTTCCGGGCCTGACGATCAGTGCCGGCCTCGGCTACACGGATGGCTACTACTCGGATTTCCCCAACGCGCCGAAAACGCCGGCATCCCCCTTGGACGGACCGCAAACGCTGGAGGATGCAAGCGGCAACCGCACCGTAAACGCACCGCGCTGGACCGCGAACGGGTCCGCAGATTATGCGATACCGACCGAATATGGCGGCCTTCTTGCCGACGTGACCTTCACCTATCGCGGCAAGACCTTTACCGCCGCGGACAATCGGCAGATCATCCCATCCTACACCTTGGTGAATGCGTCGCTCACCTGGACATCGCCGAACAATCTCTACAAGGTGCAAGCCTGGGCGCGCAACCTGGGCGACACGGTGTATTATGTCTCGCGTCCAGAAACGACCGTCGGCGACATCCAGGAATTCGGTCCGCCAAGGACCTATGGCTTCACCCTCACCCGGAATTTCTAGTACATGAATGATTGCAAGGAGCGCTTGCGGTGGTGAAGGTGACCTATGTCGAACATGACGGGACACCGCACGAGGTCGATGTCGCCGTCGGAAGAAGCGTCATGAAGGGGGCGGTCGATCATGCAATTCCGGGCATCGATGCGGATTGCGGTGGCGCCTGCGCCTGCGCCACTTGCCATGTGCGGGTGCCCGACGAATGGCGGCACCTGACCGGTGAGCCCGGGGCGGATGAAAGGGAGATGCTGGAATGCGCGCTCGATGTCACACCAGGCAGCCGCCTCAGTTGCCAGATCGTGGTCACTGAGATGCTCGACGGGTTGATGGTTTACATGCCATCTTCGCAGCGCTGAAAGGCGGCAGCAATAGAAAGGCAAAGTGCCGTGGCAGATTCCCGTGTGACCGAAGCGGAATTCAACCATCACTCGGTCGAGATCATGCAGGATCCTTACAGGATCTTCTCGGAGGTCCGGGGCAAATGCCCGCTCGGCCATTCGGGGCAGCTCGGTGGATTCTACTTTCCCACCACCTATGAGGGGGTGAAGCGGGCTTTTTCGGATTTCCGCACCTTTTCCTCCGCGCAAGGCTCCGGCCTTCCCGCGCAATTGACGCGACTGCTGCCGGTGGAACTCGACCCGCCGCAGCATACACGTTGGCGTCGGGTGCTGGACAGGTTTTTCACGCTGGCGGCGGCGGAAACCGACCGTCCCCGTATTCAGCGCATTGCCGATGACCTTATCGACAGCTTCATCGCGCGCGGCACTGCCGATGCGGTAAATGAACTCACGCGCCCATTTCTGGCGCTGACAACCTTGCCCATCATCGGCGTGCCCCTTCAAGACCGGGAGATGCTGTCGGACGCGCTGCTGTGGATGGTGCATTACCGCCAAGTCGATCAGGAGGGGTGGGTTGCGCGGTATCAGGACATCGAGCGTTATCTTACCGGCCTCGTCGCCGAACGCAGGCAGGCGCCGCCCAAAGCCGATCTGCTTCAATGTTTGATTGACGAGGAGTTCGACGGCCGCAAATTGACCGATAGCGAGGGCTATCAGGTGCTTCTCCTCACCCTGTTCGGTGCGCTGGATTCAACGAGTTCCGCGATGAGCGGCTCGCTCTACCACCTGGCTTTGAACCCGGCCGACAAGACCCGGCTGTTGGGCGGAGACGTTCCCTGGGGCAATGCGCTGGAGGAGTTCCTGCGCTACACCACGCCAATTCAGGCGCTGCGGCGCACGGTGAGCCGGCCCACGGAGTTGGATGGCGGCGCGCTGGATGTGGGCGATATCGTGGTGCTGCTGAACGGCGCCGGCAATCGCGACCCGGCGAAGTTTCCCGATCCTGACACATGCCTGATCGATCGCGATGCGCGCGATCACCTCTCCTTCGGCGCCGGCGGGCATATCTGCATTGGACGGCATTACGCCCGCATCATGCTGGAAGTCTGCCTCAAGACGGTGCTGGCCCGGCTGCCTGATTTTCGTATCGAGGCGGGATTTCAGCCGGAATACACGTGCAGCGAGGCCCGTGCGCTGACGAAATTACCGATCATCTTTACCGCCGGCGCGCCGGTCGGCTCATCCTGAGCATGAGCCGGCTTGGCTTGGCAGCAACTCACGCTTGCCCATGACCGTACCCGCACCGCGCGCGCGCGGTCCGCTCCAGGGCGTTCGCGTGCTCGATCTCAGCGGCCTGGGGCCCGCGCCCTTCGCCACGATGATGCTGGCGGATTTCGGCGCCACCGTCCTGAGCGTGCGCCGGCGCGACCCGCTGCCGTTTGATCCGTCCTGCGCGATGTCGCGTGGCAAGGACAGCATCGGTCTCGATCTGCGCCCGCCGGACGGGCAGAGGACGGTACGGCGCCTGGCATTGGCTGCGGACGTTTTTGTGGAAGGCTTCAGGCCAGGCGTGATGGAGCGCCTCGGTCTTGGACCGGAGGAAATGCTTGCCGCCAATCCGCGCCTGATATACGCGCGGCTGACCGGCTGGGGGCAGAATGGACCATACGCCAGGCGCGCGGGACACGACATCAACTACCTTGCAATATCCGGCGCCCTGCCCCTACACGGCGGAGAGCGGCCGATGCCGCCGCCCGGCCTGCTCGGCGATCTCGCCAACGGCTCCTACACGATGGTCATAGGGGTTTTGCTGGCGCTGTACGAACGCAGGCGACAGGGCGCGGACAGGTCATCGATGCGGCCATTGTCGATGGCGCCGCCTATATGCTGACGCCGATGTTCGGTGAAAGGGAACTCGGCTTATGGGACGGTGATCCGCGCCACCACATGCTGCTGGGCGAGGCACCCTTTTACGGCAGCTATCAATGCGCCGATGGAAAATGGTTTTCGGTGGGCGCGATCGAGCCGAAATTCTACGCCACGATGCTTGAACTTCTGGATCTAAAGGATGTCGATGCGCAAGCGCAGATGGACCAGCCTGCCTGGCCGGCCTTGCGCGGGCGCGTCGCGGCGGTGTTCCGCACCCGCACGCAGGCGGAATGGACCGCCAGGTTCGCGACCGAAGATACGTGCGGCGCACCGGTCCTGGCGTATGACGATCTCGCCCGCGATCCGCACCTGACCGCGCGCCAGACCGTGCGGCAAGTCGGTGCATCGCTGCAGGCCGCACCCGCGCCCAGGCTTTCCGCTCACCCCGATCTCGTCGCGGAGCTGCCCACGCGTTCCACGCGATCCGCCGCGGAAATCCTCACTGATGCCGGTTTCGCGCAGGAAGAGATCGATGCGCTAGTACAGCAAAACGTCCTCTGGTCGGCTTAGCCGGCCGCCAGGAACGCCGCAGCCATGGAATTGCCATGTTAGAACACATTCTGCGGCCGGTCATCATCAATGGGTTGACCATCAAAAACCGGATCGCCCGCGCCAGCCATGGCACGAGCTACGGCAAGGGTGTAATCAGCGATGATCTCATCGCCTACCACGAAGCGCGCGCACGCTCGGGCGTGGGATTGAATATCCTCGAAGCGACGATCGTGCATCCATCCTCCGTGACGCACACGATCGACGCATCCACCGATGCGATCATCGCCGGATTTGCGGCACTCGCCAGGTCCTCCGCGCCGCACGGCATGCGCAACTTCGTTCAGTTGTGGCATGGCGGTCACCGCTGGCCGCCCGCCAGTGGTCAGGCGCCGTGGTCGGCGTCCGACGTTCCCTGCCCGCTCGGCAGCGTAAACGTGCCATTCGCCATGATGCAGAGCCAGATCGATGAAATCATCGAGGCCTTTGCCGCCGCTGCGCTACGCGTCAGGCAAAGCGGCCTGGACGGGCTTGAGCTGCACTTCGGGCATGGCTATCTGGTGCATCAATTCCTCTGCCCGCTGACCAATAAGCGGGAGGACGAATATGGCGGCAATCTCGAAAACCGCCTGCGGTTCGGAAGGGCCGTGCTGAGTGCGGTGCGCGCGTGCGTCGGCAGCGATTACCCCATCGGCATACGCATTTCCGACTACAACACGCCCGGCGGCCTGACGCCGGAGGAGGCGGGCGAGGTCGTCCATCGACTTTGCACGGCTGGACTTATCGATTACGTCAGCGCCTCGACGGGCAGTCCTTACAGTATTGCCACGATGCTGGGCGCCATGGATATGCCCGCCGGCTACATGCTGTCATCCGCGCTGCCCATCGTGGCGCGGGCGAACGTGCCGACGATGATCGCCGGGCGCTACAGGACGTTGCAGGAAGGAGATCAGGCGATCCGCGAGGGTTGCGCCGATATGATCAGTTTCGTGCGCCCAATGATCGCCGATGCCGATCTCGTCGCCAAGACCTTGGCCGGAGAGGAAGCGCGCGTGCGGCCGTGCATCGCCTGCAACCAGGGCTGTGTTGCCGGCATTCGCACGCCACTTCAGCGCATGCTGTGCACGGTGAACCCAGCCGTGGGCGTGGAACGGACGCTCTCGGAACACCTGATCACGAAAGCCCGGCACAGGCGAAAAATCGTCGTCATCGGCGGTGGTCCAGCCGGCATGGAGGCGGCACGCATCGGTGCGGTTTGCGGCCATGCGGTGATGCTTTTTGAAGCGCAGCCCAGGCTCGGCGGCGCCATCAACATCGCGCGCCGGGCGCCGAAACTCGCCACCATCGGCGATATCACGCAATGGCTAGAGCAGGAAATCACACTACTTGATGTGGAGCAGCGTCTTTCGGCCTATGTCGAAGCGGACGATGTCCTGGCAGAGTCTCCCGATATCGTCATCGTCGCGACCGGATCGCTGCCGCGCATGGATGGGTTGCAGGCCGCACGGCCCGAGCGGCCGATCCCGGGTTTTGACCAGCCGCATGTCCGCTCCTCGCACGACCTGCTGTTCACGCCGGTCGAACGGCTTGGTCGATCGGCCGTCGTGCTCGACGATGTTGGGCATTACGAGGCGTTGGCCTGCGCCGAACACCTCATCGTTCACGGCATCAAGGTCACGTTCGTCACCCGTCATTCCTCTTTCGCGCCACAGATCGAGGCAATGGTGCGCACGGGCCCTGCACTTCGCCGGTTGCGTCAGGGCGATTTCACGCTCGTTACAGGCGGGCGAGTTGTGACCATCGGTAGGAATAGCTGCGACATCGGCTATTTGGATGGCGAGCAGGTCTGGAGCGTACCCGCGGAGAGCGTGGTCCTGGTCACGTATAACGTGGCGCAAACCGGCCTTTATCGTGACCTTGTGCGGATTCAACGGAAAGCTGGGAGTTTTGCGCTGCATCTCGTCGGCGACGCCAATGCGCCGCGCGATCTGCTGATGGCAATCCGCGAGGGGCACCTGGCCGGACGCGTCGAGGAAAAGCATGCGGTTCTTGCCTGAGGCTCGGGCGAGAGTCTTTCCCCACCCGGCCGTGGCCACGCGTCACATGCCGCCGTTCATGCGGCGGCGCGCTGCTCATCCTTTTCCAGCAGCGGGATGACATCACGTCCGAGACGTTCCACCATTTCGAGGTATTCCTCGCGCGGCACGCCGCCCATATCCATTTTCACGAGATTGACATCCGCGCCCAGGATGTCGTGCAAACCGCCTAGCCGGTCGACAAACTCCGCCGGACCGCCGACGATGGCGGGGCCCTCTTCTGTCAGGAAGTCGAAGTCGAATGGTGCGGTCAAATAGGCGGGCGGGTTGGGATTGACGCGCTTTAACAACGCCATGTTGAAGGCGTGATAGGCGCTGTAACGCGGCGCGAAACGCTCGCGTGCCGACTTGCTGTCTGCACCGAGCCAGCCATGCCAGCACGCGCCGACTGCGGGTTGATGCGCATGGCCCGCGGCGGCAAAGGCCTCGCGATATATATCGGCCACTTCGGCGAATTTGGACGGCCGGCCGAATGCGCTTGGCAGCATCAGCTTGAGGCCGAGGCGGCCGGCGAGCAAAGCCGTGTCGCGCGAACTTCCGCCACCCACCCAGAACGGCAACGTCTTGTTTTGCAACGGCGAGGGCTGCAATTGCTCGCCATTGATCGGCGGCCGGAACCTGCCGGACCAGTGGACCGGCGCACCCGGCCACAATTTGCATAGCAACTCCATCGCCTCCGCAAAGCGGGCCGCGGATTCATCCAGAGATTGCCCGAACAAGGTGTAGGTGCTAACGAAGAAATTCCCACGCCCCGTTACCACTTCCACACGCCCGTTGGAGATGACGTCGACGGTCGCATAGTCCTCCGCGAGCCGGAATGGATCGAGGTTGGCGGCGAGCGCCACTGCGGTACTCAGCCGCAGGCGCCGAGTACGGGAGGCAATGGCACCCAACAGCACGGGCGGCGCCGAAAACGTATATGAAATGCCGTGGTGCTCGCCGATATTGATGCCGTAAAAGCCGGTCCGGTCAGCGATCTCGGCCGCCTCTACGGTCATTCGGTATCGCTCGGAGGCGGAAAACCGGGTGCCGGTAACCGGGTCGTCGATGATGTCTCCGAGAGACATAAGGCTGAGTTTCATCGCGCCACCTTGATCCGCATCAGTTGCAAAAGCTTACAACGTAAGTTTTAGCCGCGCAAGGCCAAACGCCGCTCCTCGCCTGGGGTCTCCCACAAGCCCTGGGGCCGGGCGCCACTGACGGGCAAACCGGCTTGTGTTCTCATCAGTACGGCGTTAGTTTATTTGCCGGAAACCGTGCAGCCATGCACCCAAGGAGGACGTCATGATCCACCATCTGGCGATAGCCGTGAAGGACTTCGACAAGTCCCTGCATTTCTACACCAAAGTCATGGGATTCAAGCTCGTGGCTGGTGTCAAGCGCCAGGCGCCGGTTGGCGGCTGGACCAAGCACATGTTCCTGGACATGGGCGACGGAAAACTGTTCGCCATTTGGGATTTGAAGGGCCTGGGGCTGGACCCTAATTCCTGGCGCAGCGGTATCTCGAAGGGTTTGGGGCTGCCGGGCTGGGTCAACCACATCGCCTTCGAGTGTTCGGGCCAGGAGGAGTTCGACCGCTGCAAGCAACGCTGGCTCGATAATGGCTATAATGTCTCCGAAGTGGACCACTCCTTCATCCGTTCGTGCTACACTTACGATCCAGACGGCAATTGGGTAGAATGGACCTTCGACCTTCGTCCCCTGACGGAGGCCGACCGAATTGAGGCGGAGGAGATCCTGGCGGACGACACGCCCTCCGAAGTGCCGGATTACGAAGGCACGTTTACCCGCTCCACGGTCAAGAAATGGCAGAAGGAGCCAGCGTAGCCGCCGCCGAGGGATCGGCGCGCCTGGCAGACGGAATGAATGACATCGGGGTTGAAGAGCATGCGGCTCTTTACCGCCGGATGCTTTCCATTCGTTTGGCCGAGGAGGCGTGTTCGGCCTTGTTCGCCCAGGGCGACATACCCGGCTTCATCCATCTGAGCATCGGACAGGAAGCGGTCAGCGTTGGGATCATGTCGGCGCTGACTGTGCAAGACACGGTTTCTTCCACGCATCGCGGCCATGGCCACGCTCTGGCCAAGGGCCTGTCGATGGAAGGATTTTTCTGCGAGTTGATGGGCCGCGCGGCTGGTGTTTGCGGCGGCCGCGGCGGCAGCATGCACGTCGCGGATTTGTCCATCGGCATGCTTGGCGCGAACGGGATAGTCGGCGGCGGCATCGCGATCGCGCTTGGCAGCGGGCTTGCGCATAAATTGCGTGGCGGCGATGCGATTGCCGTGGCGTTTTTCGGTGACGGCGCGATGGCCGAGGGCGTTCTGCACGAAAGCCTCAATATCGCCAGCCTGCAATCCATACCCTTGCTCTTTGCCTGCGAGGCGAATGGCTGGTCGGAATTCAGCCCGACCGCAGACCAGATCAGCTTTTCGCTCGCCGCGCTGGCCGCCAGCTACAGCATACCGTTTCGCCGCATCGCCAGCGACGATGTGCGCGACATTGCCGCGCAGGCGCGGGAGATCGTGGGCCTAATGCGGAGCGAGCGTCGGCCCTATGTCGTGGAATGCGTGACACGCCGCATGCGCGGGCATTTTGAAGGCGACCCTCAGCGTTATCGGACGATCAAGGAGGATGGGGCCGATCCGATCACATTTTCCCGAACCGCACTTGGAGAAGCGGGCGTGCCAAACGCAGGCCTGGAGGCAATCGAGCGGGAGGTCCAGGCGGAGATCGAGGCTGCCATTGAAGCGGCACGCGGCGCTGCCCTTCCCGAATTCGCATCGGCCCGCGCCGGCGTTTACGCGCGCGAGACCGCGCCGTGACGGAAATTCGCTACGCCCACGCGATCAACCGTGCGCTGGACGACGCCATGGCGGCCGACGAAACGGTGTTGCTGCTGGGTGAGGATATCGGCAAGGCCGGCGGCTCCTTTGCCGTAACACGCGGTTTGCAGGCGAAGTATGGCGCGGCCCGGGTGATCGATACGCCGATTGCAGAGAATGCGCTCGGCGGGATGGCGGTCGGCTTGGCACTGACGGGCTTCAAACCCGTCATTGAAATCATGTTCATGGATTTCGTTGCCCTGACGATGGATGCGATCGTCAATCAGGCGGCAAAGGCGCATTTCATGTTCGGCGGCCAGTGCACCGTGCCGCTGGTGGTGCGCACACAGCATGGCGGCGGCCTGAATGCGGGACCGCAGCATTCCCAATGCCTTGAAGCCTGGTTTGCGCACGTGCCGGGCTTGAAGGTGGTGTGTCCGTCCTGCCACGCGGATGCGTACGGATTGCTGCGTGCGGCGATCGAGGACCCGGATCCGGTGATCTTCGTGGAACACAAGGCGCTCTACTCCAGCAAGGGCGTTTTGCCGCCGGGCAGCCCGAAGATCGCCATCGGTTCAGCCAACGTAGCACGCCGCGGTACGGACGTGACGATCGTGTCGTTTGGCTGCATGATGGCTGCTGCCAATGCCGCCGTTGACCTGCTCGCCGCCGATAGTATCAGTGCCGAGCTGATCGATCTGCGTTCGCTTCAGCCATGGGATGAACAGATCGTGCTGCAATCCCTGGCGCGAACGCATCACTTGGTTGTCGCCCATGAGGCGGTGGAGGCGTTCGGCGTCGGCGCCGAGATCGTCGCCAGGATGGCGGATGCCGGTTTCGATGAATTGGACGGCCCGATTATCCGCGTTGGCGCACCGTTCATGCCCGTCCCCTTCAGCCGGGAATTGGAAGCCGCCTATCTTCCCGGTCCCGCGCAAATCGTTGCTGCCGTGAAAAAGGCCATGCGGTGAGTGCGACTGTCTCGGCTAATCCGATCGTCATGCCAAAACTCGGCTTGACCATGTCCGAAGGATTGGTGGCGGAATGGCTCGTCGGGGTCGGAGATACGGTTGCGCCGGGACAGACGATTTTCGTCGTAGAAACCGACAAGATTTCCCATGAAATCGAAGCCCCGGCATCTGGCAAGATTGTCGCATTGCTTGCCGCCAAGGGCGATACGGTCCCAGTCGGCGATGTTGTTGCGACCTGGACCGGGCCTGGGCAGAGTGGAGCAAACGCCGAGGCCTGCAACACGGCGCCGCCCATCGGCGGCGAGATAAATGCGTCCGCTCCCATGCGGCGTTCCGCCACCCCGTTGGCCAGACGGCTTGCTTCCCAATGGCTGATCGATCTGGCCGCCGTTACGCCCAGCGGGGACAGGGGCCGCATCAAAGCCCGCGATATCGAACACGTTCATGCGCAACGCGCGCGGACACAGCCGGCCGTCGAGCCTGCACGTTCGACTTCAGTCCCCGCAACGGCGCTGCGCAAACTCATCGCGCGGAAACTCACCCGCAGCAAAAGTGAAATTCCGCATTTCTACGCGACGATGGAGGCCGACATCACGCGCCTGGACCGTCTGCGCGCGGAACTCAACGATGAGTCAGGCCGGCCAAAACTGTCGTTCACACCATTCCTAATTGCGGCAATCGGCCGCGCGATGGCGGCACGGCGCGATCTGAATGCGCTCTGGCGTGACGGCAGCGAGATGCGGCTTGACGAGATCGCCGTGGGCTTTGCGGTGCATACCGACACGGGCGTGCACATGCCGGTAATACGCGGTGCGGATCATCGCCCGATTGACGAACTCGCTGCCGCCATCAAAGATGCCGCGGGCAGGTCGCGATCAGGCCGATTGCGCGAAGCCGATCTGGGGCAGGCGGCAATCAGCCTGTCCAATGCCGGCATGTTCGGCGTGTCTTCCCTCACGCCCATCATTGACCCGGATCAGAGCTTCATCATCGGTGTGGGTGCAGCGAAAGGCGTCTTCCGGCCAAGTGAGGGCAACCTTCCCGTCCTGCGCCGTGAAGTCACGCTCACACTCGCGGCGGACCACAGGCTGATCGATGGCGCGGCAGGCGCCGCCTTGATCGGCGCCGTCGCGGCGTTGTTGGAATCGCCGCTGCGATTGCTTCGAAGCTAGGTGGGAAGCGTACGGGCAGCAAGGCCGTATCTTTGGAGGCGGGCATGACATCTGCGATGCCGAACCTATTGCAGACGCTGATCGACACGCAGCAGATCAGCGACGTATTGAAGCTTTACTGCCGCGCCATCGACCGGCGAGACCGCGCGCTTATGGAACAGGTCTATTGGCCTGACGCGACGGACGATCATGGGACGTTCCGCGGCACAGCCGCGTCGTTTATCGACTATGCTTTTGCCTTTACAGACGGCATGACGACGTCCCACATGATCAGCAACATCCTGGTCGAGATGGATGGACCCGAGCGGGCATTCTGCGAGTGCTACTTTTCCGCCTATCACAACCTGCCCGGAGAGACGGGGCGTATCGACCGCACCGTAGGTGGCCGATACCTTGACCACTTTGAAAAGCGTGGCCATCGCTGGGCAATCAAGAACCGGTCGCTCTGCATAGACTGGTACACCGAGCATCCCGCCACCTCCGTATGGGATAAAGGTCGCTACGCCAATCTTCCTCTGCGTGGCGCGCCGAAGCCGGATGATCCCCTTTATCGTTTGAGAGGGCTGAGACTTTTCGTGAGTGAGCTGCCGGATGAAGGGCATTGTGCTTCCCTATAATCCTGCCGCGATCAAAGGACTTCCATGGCTATAGAACAGTATCTCTCCAACGGCGTTCTGGAGATGATCATTGACCAGCCACCGGTGAATGCATTCGGCATAGGCCTGCTCGAGGACTTGGCCGCTCGCATCGATCAGGCGGGACGAGCAGCCGACACGCGGGTCATTCTCTTGCGCGCGGAAGGAAAAGGCTTCTGCGGCGGCGGCGACGTGAAGGAAGTGGAACGTCTGGGTGGCTTTGAAGGCATTCTCGGACAGGTGCGCGGCTCGCAAGGTGCCGCCATGGCTATTTTGCGTTGCCAAGTGCCGGTGCTGCTCGCTATTCACGGCTATTGCATCGGCGTCGGTGTCTTGTTGGCAGGCGCGGCTGATCTCGTCATCGCCTCGGCAGGAACGCGCTTCGTGCTGGCGGAAATCGACAATGGCGCGACGGCAGGCGGTGTATTGGCCATGAAATTGCTGCCGGAGAAACGTGTGCGGGCCGCCATGATGACCGCGGAACCCGTTCTGGCGGAGGAACTTCACGCGTTGGGATCGCTCTACCGCGTAAGCGCGCCCGAAAGCCTGTTGTCCGACGCCCGCGATATCGCGGGCAGGATTGCATCCAAACCCGCGGAGGCGATGCGGCGCTTGAAGAAGTCGCTCAACGACAGCGCCGGTATGGGCGCTTTGGAAGCCGCCTATCGGGCGGAAGTCAGCTATACCTACGAATTGAATATCATGGGCGTCGCCAGCGCCGGCCGCACCGCCTTTATCGAAGGCCAGCGGAAGAGTTACCTGGAAGGCAAAAGGGAGTAGGTGCATCTCATGCAGGATGGATCGATGCTGCGCGGCAAAGTCGCGATTGTCACGGGCGGCGCCTCGGGCATCGGTGCCGCAACATCCCGCCTGCTGGCGCGGCAAGGTGCGCGTGTTGTCGTAACATCGGAGCTGCGCGCCTCCGCCATGCAAAGGATGTGCGACGAAATCATCGCGTCGGGCGGCGCCGCACACGCAATTCAATGTGACATCACGGAGAGAAATGAGGTTGCGAGCATGTTCGCGCAGGTCGAGCGGGAACATGGCAGGCTGGATATTCTGGTCCAATCCGCCGGCGTGTGCCACTGGGGCCCGTTCGAGGACATGCCGGCGGAGAAGATCGCCGCCATGTTCGCGGTCAACGTGCTCGGTCCGATTTCGGTCATGCAGCTTGCCATTCCAGCCATGCGCCGGACAGGTGGCGGAGCGATCGTCAATATTGCCTCCGGTGCCGCCATACTGGGAGTTGGCCAATTTGCTGCCTACGCCGCATCGAAGGCGGCGATTATGCATTTCACGCGCACGCTTGCACCCGAACTCCGGCGTTCATCAATCAGGGTAAACACAGTCGGTCCAGGCTCCGTGCGCACGCCCATGCTTGGCTTCACCGAGGATGCGCTGACACCAAGCCAAATCGCGTCCCTGGAGAAGCGCGCGTCAGGAACAATCAGCCCCTATGGCAACGCCATGATGGAACCCGACGACATTGCCCAGGTCATCCTGTTTCTCGTTTCGGATGCATCACGTGCGCTACAAGGTTCCTTTGTCTTGGCCGACCAAGGTGTCTGCAGCACCATCCCTGCCCCTGGCTGATACCGGCTTGCCTCAACTTCAACCTTGAAAGCCGCGCTGGTTCAGCCAGCCGGTTATGACGGAAGAGGCTTCCGCCAGATGGTGTTTGCCGTCCGCGCCGCTAAAATAGTGGTTGGCTCCCTCGATCCGGCGCGACTCCTTGTCGATCGAACGAAGCGCGGAGAGGATCGATTCCGTATGGCTCGGCGGGCAAGCATCGTCCGCGCCTGCGGTCACGATAAGCGCAGGCACGCTGATGCGCGGCCCCGCATCGACGCTATCGATCTGGGCGTCATCGATGCTCCATTGCGACAGCCAACTCCGCAAGGAACTGAACCGGCCCAGGGCCACGGCGCTGTCATTGACGATGCGTGGCTCACCCAGATAGGTCTGGTTCACTCGCCTGCCATTTGGTTCCAAAGTCGGATCGAGCCAGCGTGGATCGGCCATAGTGCCGTGCACAACGAAGCAACTCTCGTCATGCGGCCGCCTTCGGCGCCTGAAATCCTCCAGCTTGTCCTTGACGCGGGAGGTAATTCGGCGGTTCCGCGCGATTTGCGCATTGCGGTACTCCGCGATGAAGTCCGGATCATAAGGCGGCTGTGATGGGTTTTGCGGGTCGTAGAGATTAAGCCTTGGGTCCCGCTTCTCGGGTTGGTTTTCGTCCTGGATGGAGGCATCCAGTTGGCCGGTCAGAAGGTGGTGACGGCTGCGATGGGAGGCGACCAGCATCAAGGCGTCACCCGGGATCAGCTGTGTTGCAGTCAGCGGCGTCTCCTCTCCCGCGGCTGTGTGGGTGATTCTGCGCTGCTCCGCTTCGGCCTGGTATCCCGCCATGATCGATCCACCGCCGCTCCAGCCCAGCAGAACGATTTGTTCATAGCCCAATTTCCGCGCGTGTTTCACGCATGCCGCAAGATCGATCAGCACGTTTTCCATCTGCAAGCTCGCGTCACCGTTCCAGTAGCGCGTGCCACAGGCAAGGATATGGTGTCCCGCCCGCGCCAATTGCGCAAAGATCGGCAGGTAGGCAGCCGATCCCACGGGGTGCATGACAACGAGAACCGTTTTGGCATCTGCTCGACCGCGCAACAACTGTGCTTGCAAAACAATGGCGTCGTCGATGGCGCCGTAGACATCCGTGCGTGCGAATGCCTCGCGATGGACGATGAGGATCGGTGTGCGGCTATACGAGGCCGGTTCCGCCATGGTTGTTCCGCTCCTTCTAGGCGACCGCCGTGCCGCTGAACTGGCGGCGCAGCTGATCCTTGGCGACCTTTCCAGTGACATTGCGTGGAAGTGATTCCACCAGTTCCAGATGCCGCGGCTGCTTGAATCGGGCGAGCCGGCCTTCACATATACCGCGCAGTGACTCGATCGTTGGGCGGCTTCCTTGACGTGGAACGACGATGGCGAGTCCGACTTCGCCCCAGACATCATCATGCACGCCGATCACAGCGACCTCTCGGACGTCTTCGTGAAGGGCAAGAACAGTTTCCACTTCCACGGACGACACGTTCTCGCCGCCGGATTTATACATGTCCTTGAGTCGATCAACGAGGTAGTAGTAACCCTCATCATCGACGCGCGCCACATCTCCCGTGTGAAACCACCCGTCGGTAAAATCCTCGTCCGCCGCCCGGCCGATATAGCCGTGCGTGATGGCCGGGCCTTTTACCCAGATCTCTCCCACGCCGCCGGCCGGCACGTTCTGCCTGTCTGCTCCAACGAGCTTGATCTGCACATGCATGACGCCGGTGCCGCAGGAACCGGCACGCGCTTTATCGAGGCAGGACGGATGC